>DRKE01000215.1 GCA_011051925.1 Deltaproteobacteria bacterium | reverse complement strand
GGGAGGGCTTCTCGCTGGACCCGTGGTGCTCCCCGGACGTCCCACTCGAGGCCGGCGCCTCCCCGGAATCCACCCGATAGAACTCTTCGACTGGCGAGCCCGTTTCCGCCCACGAGCGCAGGCGCGCGATCATGCGTCCGAGATCCCCGCCGAGAGCCGCCAGGACCCGAGCGTGGCGCGGAAGGTCCCGGACGTAGGTGCCGCGAAGGGCGAGACAGGCATTCGAGAGCCGCACCCCCTCGGCGATCCGCTGCGCGTCGAGAACGCGCAGGGGCAGGGCAGCGAGTTCTGCCCGGACCCGGTCTTCCGCGAGGGCACGCTGCGCCCCGTCGGCCGAGGCGTTTCCGATCTCGACCAGACGCTCGCGGAAACGCATGACCACCGCAGCGATCGCCTGGCGATCGGCGATCGCGTCGCGAACCCGCCGCGGGTCGACCAGGGGCAGATCGGGTGTCGACGCATGGGTCTCGAAGAAGCGGATCGTCGCCTGCTGGCCGATGAACGAGGCCACGCTCTCGTTGAAGTCGGCCTCCCCCTTGAGGAAGGCCGTCGCGTGCACGAGTTCATGCAGGAGCGTTTCCACCAGGCGGTCGGGTCCTCCCGCGAGCATCGGCGAGGTCACGGGGTCGTCGAGCCACCCGAGGGTCGAATAGGCGGGGATCGCAGACACGCAGACGTCGAAATCCTCTTCGTGACGAAGTCGCTCGGCTTCGGCCTCGGCCCGCTGCCGATCGAAATACCCCTTGTAGGGCAATCGGCCGACGAAGGGAAACCAGAAGGGGACCGGCTCGAGGGAATCGGGACGGGTCCGGACGAGCGTGGTCACGATCCGGTCTCCGGGCCAGTCGACGTAGCTCGTATATTGATGACCCACCTCGAGTCCCAGCTCGTCCGCGAATTCGCGGACGGCTCCGACGAGTCGAAGCCGTTCTCGCGTCTGCTCCGAATGGGACGTATCCTCGGTCGCTTCGGAGATCGGCTGGCGTCGCCAGAGCAGCTTCAGTTGTCCGGAAGCGAGATGGCCGTAGTAGCAGCCCGAGAGCGGAACGATCGTCAGCAGGACGAGCCATCCCGGACGGAGTCCCGTTCGGAAGAAGGAGGGCACCGCGGCGGTGAAGGAGAGGCGACGTTTCTGGATCGTTTCCGACGATCCGGTCGAGCGCGAGGTGCTGCTGGCGGAAGCCTTCGAAGCGGGGGCGGAGGGTGCGGAAGAGCACGAGGAGGCTGGGCGCTTCGAGGCCTGCATCTACGCTCCTTCCGAGCGGATCGAGGCGATCCGGAAGACCCTTCGACGGATCGCGAGGAGCGGAACGGAGGTGGCCGGGGCGGAAGCCCTGCCTGAGATCGATTGGAGCGAAAGCTGGAAGAAGGGGCTCGAAGCGCTGCGCGTCTCTCCGCGCCTGCTCGTCCGGCCGCCCTTCATCGACGTCGAACTCGAGCCCGGACAGAAGGAGATCATCATCGAGCCGGGACAGGCCTTCGGGACGGGGGCCCACGCGTCGACGCGACTCTGTCTCGACTGGATCGACGAGTTGTCTTCCGCGCCGGGTCCCGGGTTCCGGATCGATCGCGTGCTCGATGTGGGGACCGGCAGCGGTGTACTCGCCCTGGCAGCGGTCGCGCTCGGCGCGGACCGGGCCGTCGGTTTCGATCTCGACCCGGTCGCGATCGAAGCGGCCCGCGAGGCGGTGGCGCACAACCGCTCGACGCTCGAAGGCGGCGGGGGGAAGGATCCGGCAGGGCGATCCCGGGTGCACTTCTTCGTCGGCCCGATCGAGGCGGTTCGCGGGCGGTATCCCCTCGTGCTGGCCAATCTGCTGAAGCGGGAGATGTTGCCGATCGCCACGCGACTCGCCGGGGTTCTCGAGAAGCGCGGACGCCTCGTGCTGGCCGGGTTGCTGGAAGAGGACATTCCCGAGGTCCTCGCGCATTTCGCAGCCGAAGGCCTCGGCGAGATCGGGCGCCGCGAGCGGGTCGACCCCGTCGGAACCTGGGTGGGGCTCTGCCTCGGTGCTTCGTAGGCGGCCGGGCGCGGCTTCCTCGGCAGCCGGCGCCTTGCCGGTTCGGGCCCCCCCCATGGCAGGGCCTCGTGCGGGAGCGGGGCGGAGGGTCGTGGACGGTTCATGCTCGCCGCTCCTCGGCGAGCCAATACCCATGGAGTTCCGTGAGGATGTCCGGCAGCCCGATCTCGGGACGCCACCCCGTCGCCCGGGTGAGGTGGGTCGGGTCGCCCACCAACCAGTCCGTCTCCCGCCAGCGCTCGGGGTCCTGCTCGACCCGGGGTGACACCCCGGCGATCGCGATCAGCCGGTCGAGGACCTCCTGGATCGGCGTCGCGCGGCCACTGGCGACGTTGTAGACGTCTGCGGGCACCGCCGGATCGAGAAGTCCCTGGTAGGCGCGCAGCACGTCCTCGACATGGAGGAAATCCCGGACCGATTGGAGGTTGCCGACCCGCATGACCGGTTCCTGGCGGCCCAGGGCGATGCGTGCGAGCTGTCTCGCGAAGCTCGACACCACGAAATGATCCGGCTGGCCAGCGCCCGTATGATTGAAGGCGCGGACCCGGACGACGTCGAGTCCTTCCTCGGCGGCGGCGATCTGTCCGAGGAGTTCCCCGGCCGCCTTGGTTCTCGCATAGGGTGATCGTGGACAGAGGGGCGTATCCTCGTCGATCGGCTTCGCGCCCGGACGGGTGGGCGCATACTCGTCGGCCGATCCGATGAGCAGGATGCGTGTTTCCGGACACCGGCGCGCGGCGGCTCGAAGCAGTGTCCGGGTTCCGACGAAATTCAGCCGGTAGCAGAGCCGGGGCTCGCGCCAGGATCGCGCGACACTGCTCATGGCCGCGAGGTGGATGATCGCATCCGGCCGATGTGCTGCGAGGGCGCGGCCGATACGGTCGGGATCCGTGACGTCGACCTCACGATCCGCGCCATGGGCGTCGAAGCCGGCCTCGCGCAGTCGTCCTACGAGTCGCCGCCCGACGAATCCCGATGCACCCGTGACGAAGACCCGCATGGCCTGCAGGCTGCCAGATCGGCAGGAGAAGGGCAATCATCGGGGATCTCCGATGCCTCGACGCGCCAGCCCTTGACCCGCTCGCCTCCGATCGGGAACATGCCGACATGATCATCGGTGTCGCGGGTCGCAACGGGGCGGGCAAGGGGGAATTCGTTCGATTCCTCGCTGACCGGAGTTTCACGGTGCTCTCTCTTTCGGATGTGATCCGGAAGGAACTGGCCGATCGCGGTCTGCCCGAGACGCGAGAGCGGATGATCGAGGTCGGCCAGGAGATGAGGCGGCAATCCGGTCCCGGCGCGCTCGCCCAGCGATTGGTTTCCCAGCTCCAACCCGATCGCAACTACGCGATCGATTCGGTTCGCCATCCGGTCGAGGTCGAGATCCTTCGCAACGCGGGGCAGCCCTTCCATCTCGTCTGGATCGACGCGAAGCTCGAGACGCGCTTCGCGCGGATCCGTGCCCGGGGCCGGAGTGGCGATCCCGAAACGCTGGGCGAACTCGAATTGCTGGAGGCGCGCGAGCGGGGCAGCTCGGATCCGAACAGGCAGCAGCTCGACGCGGTCCGGGAACTCGCGGATGACATCCTCACCAATGATGGATCGCTCGAGGATTTCCGCGCCGAGATCCAGGCCTGGGTCCAGGATCGTCTGAGCTTCGAAAGGCCGGGCTGGGACGACTATTTCATGGACATCGCCCGGGTCGTCGCGTCTCGCAGCAATTGCGTGAAACGCAAGGTCGCTGCGGTCGTCACGCGGGACAAGCGGATCATCTCCACCGGCTACAACGGGACGCCTCGGGGCACGACGAATTGCAACGAAGGGGGCTGTCCGCGCTGCAACGATCTGGCCCGCGGCGGGACGCGCCTCGACGAATGCCTGTGTTCCCACGCGGAGGAGAACGCGATCACCCAGGCCGCCTACCACGGCGTGTCGCTCAAGGGGGGGACGGTCTACTCGACGTTCTCGCCCTGCCTGCAATGTACGAAGATGATCATCAATGCCGGGCTCGACGAGGTGGTCTACCAGAGCGACTACCCGCTGGGGAAGGTGTCGCTCGAGCTGCTGCGCGAGGCCGGCGTGCTGGCCCGGAAGATCGAGGTCCGCTGACCGGCTCGGGGCCGCGACCGATCCGACCCGCTTGCAGCCCTTCTCGAAACTTCGAGCATCACTCGAAGTTGCAGATGCATCCGATCTGCCGGTTGCTGATCGGCGACTGCGGCGATTCGTCCCGGCTGCACGAGGTTTGTCTCAATCCAGGCGGCAGGATCGCCGAATGCCAGCGTAGGGCGGACCCGGCCAGGACGAGCGGGGTTCGCCGGAACCCGTCGGCCGCTGTCGCAGAGCAGCGATCGAACGGCCAACCCTCGATCCGCCACGCGAGGTCCGGATGCGACCCAAGCCGACCCGACTGCTGGATCACCGCGAGTATCCGGTGCTCTACGTCGATGATGAAGTCGACAACCTGCGCATCTTCGAGCTGACCTTTCGCCGGGATTTCACGATCCTGACGGCCCAGAGCGCGAAAGAAGGACTCGAGATCCTCTCCCAGCATCCGGTCGCCGTGGTGCTCTCGGATCAGAAGATGCCGGGCGTCGAGGGCGTCGAGTTCCTCCGGCGGGTCCGGGAGCTCGACTCGCGCGCCGTGCGGATCCTGGTCACGGCCTACGGGGATGCCCAGATCCTGGGCGACGCGATCAACGACGGCAACATCTACCGCTATCTCGCGAAACCGTGGGAACCGGAGGACATGCGTCTCACGGTCCAGCGTGCGATCGAGGCCTATGCGCTGGAGTCCGAGCGGGCGACCCTGCTCGAGGAGTTGATGATCCTGAATCGGCTGTCGCGAACGATCCATCGCGACATCGATCAGGGGCACCTGCACGACACCCTGCTCGCGGCACTCTCCGATGAGCTGAATTTCGACGGCTGTGCGATCTTGTTATGCGAGGCGGATTCCGCGACCCTGCGTTTCGCCGCTGCCGAGCCCGATGACGACGTGGCGGAGCGTCTGCGTCAGATCCGGATCGACGAGGAATCGGCGCCGATCTTCCTGGACCAGCTGTGCAAGGGTGATTCCCAGCTGCTCGAGGGGGACGCGTCCATGGATCTCGAGCCGCCCATCCGGAAATGGGTCACGGAGGTGTCGGCCGAGGAGGTCTTCGTCGTTCCCCTGATCGGCAAGGAGCGGGTGATCGGCGCGCTGGCCGTGGACAATCGGCGTGGTGGGCCACGGCTGGGAACCGATGGGCGGATGCTCGTCGAAGGGCTCGCCATGCAGGCCGTGATCGCCATCGAGAACGCGCAGCTCGTCGACGATCTCCGGCGTTCGCGGGCGCAGGTCCGGCGCGTCGACCGCCTGGGCACGCTGGGCACGCTCGCTGCCGGCCTGGCTCATGAGATCAACAACCCCCTCGTGTCGATCAACACGTTTCTCAGTCTGGCGCCGGAAAAGCGCGAGACCGACGATCCGTCCTTCTGGGACGAATACCACGAGCTGGCCTGTGCCGAGCTCGAACGGATTCGCGGCCTCGTCGAAACGATGAGCCGCCTGGGCCGGGCCGGGCCATCCCCCTCGCTCGCACGTGAAATCGTCGACGTGGGCGAGGTGGCGCGCCAGGTCGTGCGTCTGCTGCATCGGGAGGCGGAGCGGGCCGGGGTCAGGGTCGATCTGCGGGTGGACGAGACGCTTCCCGGCATCGAAGGGGTGCGGGACCAGATCCACCAGGTCGTGCTGAACCTCACGTTGAACGCGATCCAGGCCAGTCCGACGGGCGGCACGATCTCGATCGGCGTCGAAGCGGACGGTCCGGCCGGCGATCCGGTCGGGATCCGCATCCGATTCCGGGATTCGGGCGACGGCATCTCCGAAGAGAACCTCGAACGGATCTTCGATCCCTTCTTCACGACCAAGGATCCCGACAAGGGAACCGGACTGGGCCTGATGATCTCCCATCAGATCGTGGCCGATCACGGGGGGTCGATCGAGGTCGAGAGCACACCCGGTGCCGGGGCGACCTTTCACGTCCGGTTGCCCCTCGAGGGCCCCGTCGGCCGGGCCGAGGGCGGTCCTTCCGGCCCCGCCATGCTGGACGCTTGACGCTCGACGGCGGATCCCAGAAGATCCCGCGGCCGCGACGAGCGGGCGGGGCAGGGGGTGGCTGGGATGGGTTTCGAGGGATTCGGGTCCAGAGGGACGCTCACGAAGGGGATCCTGCGCGGGTGCTTGTTCGCCCTCGCGATGGGCTGGCTCGGGCCCGCGATCGCCGGGGCCGACCCCGGCTCCGGAGCCCGTCCCCGGTTGCTGCTCCTGCCGATCGTCGTGCACAGCGCGGAAGATCCCGAATATCTCCGGAATGGTCTCGCCGACATGCTCTCGGCCCGGTTCTCCCGGATCGGGGCGCTTGAGATCCTGCGTCCGGGGGATCCCGAGGCGGGAACGACCGATCTCGAGCAGGCCCTCGCGCTCGGTCGGCAGGCCGGTGCCGACTACGTCCTCTACGGTTCCTTCACGCGATTCGGACAGGGAGCGAGCCTCGACGTCCAATGTGCGCCCACGACCGCGGGGAGCGACCGCAAGCCCTTGCGCGAGATCTTCGTCCATTCCGGCAGCATCGGGGAGATCATCCCGGATCTCGACGAACTCGCGGGCAAGGTCAGCCGCTTCGCCCGCGGCGAGATCGTCCCGTCCGAAGCCCCCGCCTCCCACAGCGTCGGGGTCGCGGCGATCGAGCGCCTGAGCCGACGCGTGGACGCGCTCGAGGCGGAGCTCGAGGCGATGCGGGGCGCGAATGCGGGAGGCGGCGGTGATGGGCCTTCGGGAGAGCTGCGCTAAGCTTCGCGCCCGGGTTTTCCGACCCGATCCCGGCTCCGGGTCTCTCGAATTTGGGGCGGTGTAGCTCAGTCGGTTAGAGCGGCGGCTTCATAAGCCGTAGGTCGGTGGTTCAAGTCCACTCACCGCTACCATTCCGGATCACGCGGCGCGCGTGATCTGCATTCCTCGGGTCCGTCGCCCGCTTTCCTTTCAGTCGGGCCGTCCCGGTCGGACAGTCGGCTCCATTCCCCCGATCCAGATCGGCGACGAGATCGCGCGTTCCTGGATCGTCGCAGGGACGCCCTTCGGCGGGGGCACGTCGAGGCGCTTCGCATCCCAGGTACTCCAACGGCAGGTCGGGACCTGCAGGACGCGGACGTAGTAGAAGGCGCGGTCGGTCGGATCGAAATCGGGGTCCTGCCACCAGACGTTGAACTCAGGCGTGCCGCCTTCCGGGTCGGGCTTGCAGAGGAGGGGGTCGGGGCGGCGCGCAGCGTGCCGACAACGGTGGGTCGTGGGCCCGGGTGGCGTCCCGTCGGCACAGGCGACGTCGTAGACGCGTTCCCGGCTCTCGCCGTTCCGGCGCCAGCCCTTGATGATCTGGATCCGTTCGAGATCCGCTTCGAGGGGATCCTTCAGGGCGGAGATCAGGAAGGTCGGTGCGACGGAGCCGTCGGGAAGGCCTTGCCGGCGCAGTCGCCCCCCCATCGCGACGCCGCGTGCGTAGCCGGCGATGGACATCCGTGCTCCGAGATCGTCCGGATGCAGATCCCATCCGGCGAAGAAGCGCAAACGGATCCGCGGTCCCGAGGTCGCGAAGACCTCGCGTCGTCGCAGGGCGTCGAAGAGGTCGGCCCGGGTATTCGCGTCCGCCCAGATCCCTGCCAGGCCGGCCGCGCTCCAGTGGAGCGATACGGTGGGCGACGGCGCACCTTCCAGGGACGTTTCCCGGACTCGCGAACCCGAACGGCTCTTCCACCCGAGTCGCGCGCGCGGGGTTCCGTCGCTCGTTCCGATCTTCCCCGAATAGTTCCGTTCTTCGTGCGGACTCGACGCATTGTGTCCGTCGGTCGATCCGATCATGCCCAGAACGAAGGGATTGCGGCCCAGGCGTTCCTCGATCGCGAGACCCCGCTCCAGCGCGTCACGGACATAGCTTCCACGCGGCCGACTGGGTCGGTGGGGCGCGCCGGTCAACCAGGGTGTCACCTCGAAATCCGCCCACTCGTCATCGGGCGAGAGCACGGGTCGCGTTTCCGATTGCCCCTTGATCTGGATCACCTCGACGACGGGTTCGTTGCGGAGGCGTTGCTCGACCCAGGGGCCGTCGATCGGCGTCCCGTCGAAGCGGGTCTCGGCGAACATGAGGCCATTGCTGCCGTTGGGGTTGTGGGGGATCGCGAGGAGATCGTCTCCCCGGGTGCGCATCCGGTCCATCCATCGCCAGAGGTCTTCCGGATCCGGCGAGTCCATCGCCGAGAAGGGGCGGTCCGGAACCCGATCCCCCCGGAAGAGCACGTTGCGATGGAGATTCTGGGCATCGGGATTCGAGCTGTACTCGAACCCGATGAAGGCGGTGAAGCGACCCGGCTCGTCGTGGCGATTGGCGAGATCGACGAGTTCACGCCAGCCGGAGCGGACGATCTCGGGAGAGGCGAGGCCCGGGAGAGCGCGCTGCAGACGGAACGAGCGGGCGATCTGCTGCCAGGCCTGTTCGGACCGCCCGGGATCGGAACCCATCCAATCGCGAAAAAGCGGAAGCGCATGAAGAGGATGGACCGGTTCTTCTGTCGCCTCGACCACGCCCAGGTATTCGGCGTGGTCGGTCAGCGCCATGAAGTCGAGGGGCGGACCCGAGAGCTGGATCTTCGTGCCCGAAACATGCTCGATCGCCTCGCCCCGGGCATAGCGATAGGCCTCCTCGGGGCCGGCCCGGACGCCCGCGGCGTAGGCGTCGATCGACCGGCTCGAGTGGACGTGGAGATCGCCGAAATAGACCTGGCGTCGGTTCGGCGGGCGGGGGGTCTCCTCGACGACCGCGCTCCTCGTGAAGCCGTTCCGGATCGCTTCGGGACCTTCGTCGTTCCGGGAACATCCGGGCTGCATGAGACCGATGGAAAGGCCGAGGCCGAGAACGAGGCCGATCGACCGGGACGCCATTTCATGAATCTCCCGATCGCGATGAATGGCCTGCCGGCCCGGTCTCTGCGTTGCGGAATCCCGAAGGAGCGAGGGGCACGCCTTCGACTGCGTGCCTCGATCCCGCGCCCTCCTGAAGTCGAAGGGGCGCGCCTCTTAGTCGGTCGCGTTTCATGAAACGGTTTCTAGTCATTCGGGAAGGCCATCCCGCCGTCGACCTTGAGGATCGACCCCGTGACGTAGCTCGCCGCATCGCTGGCGAGAAAGAGCGCGGCGCCGACGACCTCGTCGGGCTCTCCGCCGCGGCCGAGGGGAACGATGCGACCGAGGCTTTCGATCATGGCTTCGGGCCAGGCGGCGCTGATGTCGGTCATGAAGGCACCGGGCATGATGCAATTGACCCGGACCCGGGGTGCGAAGGCCCGCGCGAGGCTCTTCGTCAGATTGTGGAGGCCCGCCTTGGCCATGCCGTAGGGCACCTCGGCCGGGCTCGGCTGGACCGCGGCCACGCTGCTGACGCCGATGATCGAACCGCTGCCGGCTTCGACCATGGCCTTTCCAAGCAGCACGCTCAGTCGGAACGCCCCCTTCAGGTTGACCCCGAAGACCTTGTCGTAGAGCTCCTCCGTGATCTCCACGAGGCTCGGGTAGAGGGGCGACATGCCGGCATTGTTCACGAGGACGTCGACCCGACCGAAATGGTCGAGGGCGCGGCGGGCCAGATCGTCGCACTCCGCCCAATGGCCGACATGGCAGCCCACGGCGAGGGCCCGCTGGCCCGTTTCGTTCTCGACTTGTCTTGCGAGAGCCCGACAGGCTTCTTCCTTGCGGCTGCTGATCACGACGTCGGCACCGACGCGGGCGAAGGCCAGGATCATCTCGCGGCCGAGCCCGCGACTACCGCCCGTTACCAGGGCGACCTTGCCGTCGAGTCGGAACCGGGGGGTCGGGTCCGGACTACGGTTCATGGGATTCCTCGTCGTGGATCCGGCGCCCTCGTCGGGCAGTCGGACGGGGGGACAGGCGCGTCCGGAACGTCCGGTCGCGGGTGGAGCCGATGTTTCTGGATCTTGCCGCTCGCCGTGCGGGGCAGGGCCTTCTCGAGGACGAATTCGCGCGGCTGCTTGAAGCGGGCGAGTCGCGTTCCCAGCCAGCGGTCGAGCGCGTCGCGATCGAGTGTCTGGCCGGGTTCGAGCACCACATGGGCCCGACCGACCTCGCCCCATTCCGGGTCGGGGACGGCCACGACGGCCGCCTCGGCGATGGCGGGATGGGCGACGAGGGCGGCCTCGACCTCCGCGGGATAGACGTTCTCGCCCCCCGAGATGTACATCTCCCGGGCGCGTCCGACGAGGGTGAGGTCGAAATCGTCGTCCCGGGTCGCGAGGTCGCCCGTACGGAGCCAGCCCTCTCGAAGGGTTTCCGCCGTGGCCTCCGGCCGCTTCCAATAGCCGATCATCGTGGTCGGGCCCCGTACGACGATTTCGCCGATGCCGCCGGGGCCGACGTCCCGCCAGCCGGCGACGTCCCCGTCGATCGTTTCCGGGTCGATCAATCGCAACTCGACATGGCGTACGGGGCACCCGACGCTGCCCGCCTTGCTGAGGGCGCGCTCCGCATCGATGCAGGTGAGGATCGAGGTTTCCGTCTGGCCATAGCCCTGTTTCACGAGCAGGCCCCGGTCATGATAGGCCCGGATCATCGCGGGATCCGCGGCGGCGCCCGCCGTGAAAGCGAAACGCAGGCTCGCCGGCGGCGTGTC
Source organism: Deltaproteobacteria bacterium (assembly GCA_011051925.1). Classification (GTDB taxonomy): domain Bacteria; phylum Myxococcota_A; class UBA9160; order UBA9160; family UBA4427; genus UBA4427. The sequence goes on along the minus strand of DRKE01000215.1, from coordinate 1,962 downwards.
GAAGGGATCGCCGCGCTCGAGGGCCGCGAGCAGCCGCTCGTGCAGGGTCGGGACGCCGCCATGGTAGGTGATCCCCTCGCGGGCGATCGTGCGCCAGACGCGTTGGGGATCGAAGCCTTCCTGGAGGACGATGCCGGCCCCTGCATAGGCAGCGGGCAGGGCGAGGATCTGGAGTCCGAGCGAGTGGAAGAGGGGAGCCACCACGAGCACGCGATCCGAGGGGCGCAGATCGAAGAAGAGCTCGGCGTTGCGGCAGTTGTAGAGCGTCTTGCGATGGGGCAGCAGGGCACCCTTCGGCTGACCGGTCGTGCCCGACGTGTACATCAGGATCATCGGATCGTCCGGGTCGACCGGTCGCCAGTCGTCGATCGGCAACGAGGCGGCGAGGGCCTCCTCGTATTCCGAGACGACCAGCAGCCGGGGCGGGGGTTCGCGCATGATGCGGAAGGCCTCCCGCGCCGACGCCACCCACCGGTCTTCGACGAACACGACCGAGGGCGTCGCGTCATCGAGCTGGAAGGCGATCTCGCCCGGCGTGAGCCGCGCATTGAGAGGCAGCGCGATCGCCCCCCGTCGTGCCGTCGCGAACAGGCCTTCGAGGGTGGCGCCCCGATTGCCCATCCAGAGCGCGACGCGGTCTCCCCGGCCGACCCCTCGTCCTGCGAGCCATCCCGTGAGGCGTCGGATCCGATTCTCTGCCTGTTCGAAATTGCAGCGGCGATGATCGTCCGCCCAGGCCAGGGCCTTCGGTCGTTCCCGGGCCCAACGCGAGATCCAGGCTCCGCAGTTGATGGAGCCAGCGGTCTCGACCGTTCCCGAAGAACCCGGGGACGCAGGGGGGGTGGAATCGGCGCGGGGCGGGCTGGGCATGGCGGTCGCCGAGAGTACCGACCCGAAGAAGGGGCGCCAGCAGCCACTGCAGATCCGGGGGCGCGACGCGGCGCAGCCGGGCCCGGTATCCTGCGCTCATGCTCGATGCCCACCTGCGCGACGAATTCGATCGTCTGGGAATCCGGCAGGGGCGGATCCTGGTCGCCGTCTCCGGGGGCCGGGATTCGATGGTGCTGCTCGACCTGGTTGCGCGGTGTCGTCGGGATCTCGGGCTTTCGCTCGTCGTCGGGCACGTCGATCACGGCTTGCGGGGCGTGGCCTCGGCGGCCGACCGGGCGCATGTGCGGGAGGCGGCCGAGCGGATGGGAGCGGCCTTCCGGGTCCGCTCGATTGCACCCGAAATCGGGCGTTCGGTTCCGTCGAGTCGGGACCGGCCGACCCTCGAAGAAGCGGCGAGAACCCTCCGACGGGCCGCGCTTCGCGACATGGCGGGCAACGACGACTGTCGATGGATCGCCACGGCGCATCATGCCGGGGACCAGGCCGAGACCCTGCTCATGCGTCTCTTGCGCGGGACCGGGCCCGACGGCCTGGCCGGAATGGCGCCTCGCAGCGCCGATGGGCGCTGGCTGAAGCCGCTTCTCCGGGTTCTTCCCGAGCGGATCTCCGCCTGGGCGGAAGAAGAAGGGATTGCATGGCGCGAGGATGAATCCAATCAGGACCGGCGGTTCACGCGGAATCGCCTGAGACTGGACTGGATTCCGGGGCTCGAGGCGACTTTCAATCCGCAGCTTCTCAGGACGCTGGGGGATCTGGCCGAAGCGGGAAGACAGGATCTCGAATGGATCGAGGGTCTGGTCGACGAAGCCGTCGGGGAGCGGGTCGAACTTGGAACGAGCGGTGTGCGCTTTGCGATCGGGGGCTGGGATGAGATCCCCGAGGCCCTGGCGCGTCGCGTCGTTCGCCGGGTCCTCATCGAGGTCGGGCTCGGTCGGCACGTGTCGAGGACCCATCTCGAACGCATCCTCGCCTTCCTCCGCCGCGGCCGAGCCGCGGGGCGGGACAAGCGGTTGGAGCTGCCCCGGGGGTTTGTGCTTCGACGCAGGGGGGATGGCTTCGAGTTGTCCGCTC
>DRKE01000214.1 GCA_011051925.1 Deltaproteobacteria bacterium | reverse complement strand
GACAGCTTTTCGAGCTGTTCTTCCCGCGTCTTTCGAGCTCGCATCGCTTCGATCAGCCGTTCGTTCTCCTTCCGGAAGAAAAGCTCCTCGAGCGCCTTCTCGCGTTCTGACAACAAGTGGGACTGGGGCATCTTCGTTTCCTTTTTCCTTCTCTTCTCTCTCTTGTTGTTCTTCTTCGTGTCTTCGTCGCCGAACTCATGGGTGGCTGGCTCATGGGCCGCCCGACGCCGTTCGCGGGCTCCGGATTCAGAGCGGGGATCGTAGCGCCTGGATCGTCATTGTCCCTGTCCTTCGTTGCCGGAGACATGGCAGAGAAAACAGCTGCCCGACAGCGTGCTGGCGAGGAAGAAGCGGGGCGGCGTCCGTTCGACGTCGCGAAGTGCCTGATGGACGCGTTCTTCGAAGCGGGCGAGATGCTGGTTGAGTTCCGGGTATTGGGTCATGTGTCCGGGATAGTCGATCTGCTCGAGCGACGCGGCCATGCGGCGAAGGCTCTGGCGGACTTCGTCCTTCAGCCGCGGATCGTTCGGAGCGTCCGCATCCCGCAACAGCCCGTCGAGGCGGGTCACCTCGGCGGCGAGAATCCACATCGTCGATTGCAGACGCTCCCTGGGTACGTATGAGAAGTCGGGTGGATAGGTCAGGGTCTGCAAGGCGGGCGGCTTCGAGACACAAGCCATGGCGAGCAGTCCGATCATCAGCGCGCAGGATCCGCGGAGAAAGAGGGGCGATCCTGGGCTCTTCATGAGGATTCTCCATCGCTTCGGGGCGGCCGGAGGGCGTCCATTTCCGCCTTTCGATACTCGACGTGGCTCGCCTCGACCGGGGAAATGCAGGACTCATGCCGACCGGGTCAGCCGGATCGGTCCTGAGCAGACGCGGCCCGGGCGCTTCGCAAGCCAGGAGCGCAATCGATGCGCGGACCCGGCCCGTGGCAGGATGCCTCGTTTTCGCGGAATCCGCTCCCGTCCGATAGATCGGCGCGCGCCGTGGGAGGCGGCGGGAATTTCCCGGCGGGTCTACGGCCGTTACAATGGCGCGAGATTTCCGACCGGGAGCGGACCGCTCCGGGAAATCGGGGAAGGATCGACGAATCGATGAGCGAAGGCGTCAGCGGCAGGGCCCCATCCATCGAGAGGGTGATGTGTGCGATCGATTTTTCCGAGACGGCCGATCTCGCCCTGCGTCATGCCACGGAGATCGCCCGCCGGACGCAGGCGCGGCTGGTGCTCGGGCATGTGATCGAGCCGCTTCCCGTCGTTTCCTATCCGATCCTGATGGTTCCCCCCGACGGTGAACTCGAGTTGAGACGCCTCGCCACAGACCGGCTCGAGGCCCGCGCCGCCGCGCTGAGGGAAGCGGGGCTCGTCGTCGAGACGCGCCTCGAGCAGGGCCCTCCCGGACCGATGCTGGTCGAACTGTCCACCGAGATCGGCGCGGATCTCTGCGTCGTCGGCACGCGCGGCCTCTCGGGGTTCGAGCATCTGCTTTTCGGAAGTACCGCCGAGTACGTCGTTCGCCACTCGGCTTCGCCCGTCCTGACCGTCCATCCGGGAGACGAACCGCTGGACCGTCCGATGGAGAACGTGATCGTACCGACGGATCTCGGCCCCGATTCAGGGGAAGCGATCGATCTCGTCGTGATGCTTTTCGCGGGACGCGAGCACCCGCGCGTGACCCTTCTCTTCGCAGATCGACCGGTTCCCTATCTCGAGCCCTTCCAGCACGAGATTCTCGAAGAGTGGCATGCGCCCGATACGCGGAAGGGCGAGGTCGAATCGAAGCTGGCTCCCCTCGCCGATCGACTTCGCGCAGCGGGCTTCGAGGTCGAATCCGAAATCCGGGATGGCCCGCCCGTCAAGGTCATCGTCGATCTGGCCGAGGAGCGAGGGGCGGACCTGATCGTCATGAACACACGAGGGCGTTCGACCCTCGCGGAGCTGTTCCTCGGGCGGACCACGAAGCGCATCGTCCAGCATGCGCCATGTCCCGTTCTGACCCGGCGAAGCGCCGCGCCGGAGAAACGCAGCACTCACGAATGACGCGCACGGGAGAGACCGGGCTCAGTCGGCAGGGGCGGACGAAAGATCGATCCGGGTCGCGGGGTGGCCGTGGGCGGTCGGATCGGGCCGGGTGGCGCTCTCGATCGTGAAGGGCTGCCTCAGCTCGAAGGGATGACTGCGGATCGCGCAATCGCTCATCGCGCAGTGATGACATTCAGTCTCGTCGCAGGGGTCGAAGTGGACGACGACGTCCCCCCCGTGTTCGTCGCCGTCGAGGAGTGCCAACTCCACGCGATCATGGATGGCATGGATCTGATCGACGTTGAAATAGCGCGGCACGGTCATGTGGAAATCGATGTGTCGCCGGGCGCCTGATCGCCAGCCGCGAAGACTGTGGATGTCGATCCAGGAGGATTCCCTCGCGTCCTCGAGGGTCGCGACCGTCGATTCGATGAGTCGCCCGTCGGCCTCGTCCATCAGGCCGCGCAGGGAATCGACGAGAAGCCGAAAGCCCTCCCAGGCGACGTGGACGGCGACGGTGATGGCGATCCAGGGATCGGCCCAGATCCATCCGGTGAGACGAACGACGAAAAGCCCGCCGATCACGCCGACGCTCGTCCAGACGTCGGCCAGGACGTGTCGCCCATCGGCCCGGAGCGCTTCCGAGCGGGTCCGCTCGCCCGTTCGTGTGAGGTAGACGCCGAGGATCGCGTTGGCTGCGGCCGAAGCGGCGAGAAGGGCGAGTCCGACATCCAGGTCATGGATCACCGGGCCTGCGATGAGTTCATGGATGCTCTCGACGCCGATCACGAGGGCGGCGAAGAGGATTGCCGTTCCCTCGATGCCCGCGGACAGGAACTCGATCTTGCCATGGCCGTAGGGGTGGGAGGGGTCGGGTGGTCGCGCCGCGATCGCGAGGGCGAGGACCAGCATGCCCGCGCTGACGATGTT
>DRKE01000213.1 GCA_011051925.1 Deltaproteobacteria bacterium | reverse complement strand
TCGACGTCGAGCGTCGTACTCCAACCGAAGGCCAGGTCCGTGAAGACGACGAAGACGAGGGTCGCGACGAGGGATCCGAAGCCGAATCCCAGACCGAGGATCTGCGACCAGACGAGAAGCTGCGCCCGCTGGACCCGCCCGTACAGGTTCCCATGGGTCTTCCAGCGGCCGAAGAGGACGTTGAGATCCGACCGCACGGTGGGCGGGGCGAACCGCATCACGAGTCGGCCGAACCCCCTGCTCCGAAGCCAATCCGTGATCGAGGGATGGGCCGCCGAACGCCCGGAACGGAGGGAAAGGATCCAGCCGGCCACCCCCACGACGACCAGGGCGAGCGGGAGCCACACGAGCAGGGCCAGGAAGAGAACGATGTTGATCCGGCCCTCATGGACCTCGATCGAAAGCAACGCGGCCGCCGCAGCCCAACCGAGGAGGAATCCGACGGCGGCCAGGAGCCAGCGCAGGATCGCGAGGGCCGTCGCCACCCGCTCGACCCGACGGCGAAGCGCTGCACCGGGCGCCCGCTCCAGCCAGGCGCGCAGGAGCGACAGTCCCGTCGCGCCCATCGCCTGTCTTCGGACCTCCTGATCGATCCGCCGCCACTCGGATCCATCCTGGCGATCCCGCTCCTCGAGAGTCAGGACGAGCGCGACGAGTTCCTCGGGTTTCGCTCGTCCTCGAATACGCGTCCGCACCGGGTTCCATCCTCGACCGTCCGTCGGAAAGCGTAGCCCCGATGGCGGGTCGACACCCCGCGTGCAGGAGGCCCGGCGGGTGTCGCACATTCCCCGCCGCCGTGCGATCCTCGATCCCGATGGCCCTCGTCTTCCGGTGCTCCTGATCCATGCGTGTCAGCCTCGCTGAAATCAAAGTCCGTCCCGGTGGCAAGCGCCTTCGTCTGGACCATTCCCTCGACGTCGAATCCCTCTACATCGGTCGGGGCCCCGACAACGATCTCTGTCTGAACGGCCTCACGGTCTCCCTCCATCATGCGACGATCCGGAAGAGCGACGGACACCTCTACATCGAGGCCGCCCCCGGCCAGGAGATCACCATCAACGGCCTGCCGACCCAGGGCGAACGTCTCTCGGTCGGAGACGAGATCCACATCGGCCCCTGGGCCCTGCGCGTTCTGCCACCCGAACCGGGCGAGGACCTCCGGATCGAATACGAAAGGCGCATCGCGGACGACGACGCCCGCGCCGCCCTCGATCTGCGGACACGCCTGGGGGTCGAGCGCGGATTTCTCGCGAAGCGGCCGATCTCCTGGATCGCGATCGGCATGGTCCTGATCGGATTCCTGGTGCTGCCCCTGGTGTGGCCGAGCGCCCGACCGCTCTGGACCACGGGTCCCGTGATCCGCGGCCATGCGATCATCGAGAATGATTGCGGCAGCTGTCATTCCGGCGCCTTCCATGGTGTCCGGAATGAGGCGTGCCTGACCTGCCATGTCGATGTCCGACGCCACGCGCCCGCCGAACTCGCCCTCCCGGTGCTCGACGAGCTGGAATGCGCCGACTGCCATCTCGAACATCGGGGCCGCGAGGTTTCCCTGGCCGACCAGGGGGCGGCCTTCTGTGTCGATTGCCATGCGGACCTGTCGAGCCAGCTGCCGGAAACCGGACTCGCGAACGCCCGGGACTTCGAGTCCGATCATCCCGAGATCCGGCTGGCCATCATCGCCGAGCCCGACCAGCCTCCCGTTCGTGAAGTCTGGTCGGAGGATCTCGCCGAAGATCCGGGGATCGAGTTCAACCACAACCTCCACGTCGCCCGACCCCTCGACGGCCCCGAGGACGAGGAATGGCTCGACTGCGGCCAGTGCCACCAGCCGGAGGACGACGGTCGACGGATGCAGCCTGTCTCCTACGAAGACGACTGTCGTCGCTGCCATGAGCTCGACGTCGGCGAACCCGGATTGCTCGGCCGGCTGGTTCACGGGGACGCTGAGCGGATCCGGGAGCAGATCCGTGCCTACTACACGGATCGCGTGCTCGCCGGAGACATCCGGGATCCGAAGGCGCCCGGCATCCTCCGACATCGCCGACCCGGACCCCTCGTCAGCGACGCGGAACGCTCGGCCAGTGCGGCCTGGGTCGGCGGTCGGGTCGCCGCCGCGGACGCCGTCCTCTTCGACGACGACGGGTGCGCGCTCTGTCATACGACCCGGGGCGGATTCATTTCGGATCGGACCGGGGAATGGGTGCCGCGTTCGGTCTCGGCCGTCCAGATCCAGCACGAGTGGTTTCCGAGCGCACGCTTCGACCATTCCGCCCATGCGACCTGGCCCTGCGCACGCTGCCATCCCGGTGCGGCCGTACGCGACCCCGACAGCGATGTCGAAGAAGAACCCGCCTGGGCCCGCCCGGGATCGATTCCCTATGAACTGATCGACGATGGCCCGGGAATCGTGATCTCGGAAACCGCATCCGACGTCATGATCCCGGGTATCGCGACCTGTCGGGAGTGCCATGTCGGCCCCGACGCGGGAGATCGCCAGAAGGTCTCCTCACCCTGCTCCACGTGTCACGACTTCCATGACAACGCGCTGGCGCCGATGGCGCGGAAAGCGGAACCGGACGACGACGGCGAGACGACAGACGAGGAGTCCGCGAAGGCCTCTTGAACCGGCGCCTGAACCGATCGACCTCCGGCTGGCGACCGGATCACGAAGACGGTCGACGCCCCTCGGAGCGAGCGATCCCCGGGTGACGCGCCAGGGAACCTCTGCACACGCCGCCGTGCGGTGACCGGCGCGGAGCGCGGGGGTTCGTTCGCGACGGAACGATCAGAAGCGACCGACGAGACCCATCGACACGATGATCGTATGGTAGTCGTCGACGGTATTGTCGTCGCCGGGCATGTAGCCG
>DRKE01000212.1 GCA_011051925.1 Deltaproteobacteria bacterium | reverse complement strand
GCTGCGGCCACCCAAGGGCATCCTGCTCTACGGTCCGCCCGGTTGCGGCAAGACGTTGATCGCGAAGGCCGTGGCCAACAGCCTGGCCAAGAAGATCGAGCAGCGGACGGGCAAGTCGACGACGGCCTACTTCCTGAACGTGAAGGGGCCGGAACTGCTGAACAAGTACGTCGGCGAGACCGAGAGCAAGCTGCGCGAGGTCTTCAAGAAGGCGCGGGACAAGGCGAGCCAGGACGTGCCCGTCGTCGTCTTCTTCGACGAGATGGACTCGCTCTTCCGCATGCGCGGCTCGGGGATCTCCTCGGACATGGAAGCGACGGTGGTCGCACAGTTCCTTTCGGAGATCGACGGCGTCGAGTCGCTCGAGAACGTGATCGTCATCGGTGCGAGCAATCGACAGGACCTGATCGATCCCGCCGTGCTCCGGCCGGGCCGCCTGGACCTGAAGGTCAAGGTTTCCCGGCCCGATCGCGATTCGGCACGCGAGATCTTCAAGAAGTATCTCACTGCGGATCTTCCTCTGCATGCGGACGAGATCGCGAAGTACGGCAACGATCCGGAGCAGGCCTGTCTGCGCATGATCGACGACGTCATCGAGAACATGTACTCGACGGGCGACGAGAACAAGTTCCTCGAAGTGACCTATGCGAAGGGAGAACGCGAGATCTTCTACTTCAAGGATTTCGCGTCCGGTGCGATGCTCGAGAACATCGTCGCGCGTGCCAAGCGCAAGGCGGTCAAGCGTTTCCTCGAAGGTGGGGAACGCGGGATCACCGCCAACGACATGATCGAGTCCGTACGGGCGGAGTTCAAGGAGAACGAGGATCTTCCGAACACCACGAACCCCGACGATTGGGCCCGGATTTCCGGTCGGAAGGGCGAGCGCATCATCAATGTCCGCACGCTGATCACCGGAATGGAACGCAAGGAGCAGACCATCGAGAACGTCTCGAGTGGTCAGGGGCAATACCTCTAGAGAGGTCTCGGATCGGCCCCGGGTGTCGCAGGACATCCGGGGCCAACCTGTACGAATCGGCGGAAGCCGGGCGGGAATCGGGTCGATGGGCACCGGCCGCCGATTCGACAGGTAGAGGAGTGACCGGATCGGATGGCGATTCCCACTGTCATGGGTACGGAGATCGAGTTCGGAATCATGGTCAAGAACGACCCGGATTTCGATCCCATCTCGTCCTGCGTCCTGATCGTGAACGCCTATCGCGAAGATCCGGACGGGAAGATCCTGTGGGACTACGACCAGGAGAACCCGCTGGCGGATGCGCGCGGCTTCCAGGTCGAGGGCGAGAAGTACACGCCCAACCAGCAGGAGAACATCGCCAGGAACAAGACGCTGATCAATGGTGCGCGGTTCTATGTCGACCACGCCCATCCCGAGTACTCGTGTCCGGAGGTGACGAACGCACGGGATCTCGTGATCCACGAGAAGGCCGGGGAGGTCGTGATCGAGATCAGTCGTCGCGAGGCGAACGGTCTGCTCCCCGACGGCGCGCAGATGTTGATCTACAAGAACAACAGCGACCGCAAGGGCAACAGCTACGGCTGCCACGAGAACTACTTGATGGACCGGCGGACGTCCTTCAAGAAGATCGTCGAGCCGCTGCTTCCCTTCTTCTCGACCCGTCAGATCTGGTGCGGTGCGGGAAAGGTCGGGAGCGAGAGCCGGAATCACCCCTGCGACTATCAGCTGTCCCAGAGGGCCGATTTCTTCGAGACCGAGGTCGCGCTCGACACGATGGTGAAGCGGCCGATCGTGAATACCCGTGACGAACCCCATGCGGACCGCGAGAAGTACCGGCGGCTGCACGTCATCGTCGGCGATTCGAACATGTCGGAGTTCACCATCTATCTCCGCAACGGCGTGACGGCGATGATCCTCTCGATGATCGAGGACGGTGCGATCTCCAAGGATCTCTCGCTGCGCGATCCGGTCCGCTCGATACGCGAGGTCTCCCACGATCCGTCGCTTCAGCGGAAGCTCATCATGGAAGACGGCAGCGAACGGACCGCCCTCGAGATCCAGAACGATTTTCTCGAGATGGTCCTCGCCTGGACTTCCTCGCGATCCCTCGATCCCGTCCAGAAGGACGTCCTGCAGAAGTGGCAGGAGGTCCTGGAGGCGCTGGATCGGGATCCGATGGAACTCGACACGAAGATCGACTGGGTGATCAAGAAAAGGCTGATCGAGCGCTACATGAGCCGGAAGGATCTCGCCTGGGGAGACTCCCAGGTCCAGATGCTCGATCTCCAGTATCACGATTCCCGCCCGGACAAGGGCCTCTATCATCTTCTGGTCCGTCAGGGAAAGATCGCGCGGATCGTGACCGACGAAGAGATCCAGCATGCCGTGTACCATCCGCCCCGGGACACGCGTGCCTACTTCCGTGGCGAATGCCTGCGTCGGTACCCGAGCGAGGTCTTCGGCGTGAACTGGGATTCGATTTCGTTCGGTCTCGGGGACGAAACGATCAGGCGGGTCATGATGGCCGAGCCCCTGAAGGGAACGAGCGAATTCGTCGAGGAGCTGCTCGATCGGTCGGCAACGGCCGAGGCACTTCTCGAGAACATGGGGTCCTGAGCAGTTTCGCGCCCGTCAACTCGTCGGGCATTCGAGTCGGGATCCAGGTCCGGAGGACAATGAGATGGCTAGATTCATCAGAGATCTGAAACGGTCGCATGCGACGGATGGCGCAAGCGGATCGGCCGACCCGATCCCGTTCTACATGGCTGCCGGTGAGCAGAAGCAGAAGAGCAAGGGCGGTGGTGGCGACGAAGGCGGCGGCGAGAAGGGCGAAGGCGTCCAGAAGCTCAAGGAGAAGGGCGAGGAACTCAAGGAGGAGATGGACGAACTCCTCGACGAGATCGATTCCGTGCTCGAGGAGAACGCCGAGGAATTCGTCAAGAACTACGTCCAGCGTGGTGGCGAGTAGGCGTTGGATCAGCGTCGTGGGTCGTGAGATCCGGCGACGGGTTTCGTTTGTTTTCTGGGGGGGGAACGGTGCCGCTTCGAGGCAGTTACGACGGTTCGAGTTTCTTTGAGCTCTTGCAGCTCGAACAGCGACATCTCCTGCCGGATTTGTCGGCCTGGGGCGAGTCCGCGATGAAGTCCGTGCCGCACGGGACGACGGTTCTCGCGATGCGCTTCGGTGAGGGGGTCGTCGTCGGTGGCGATCGACTCGCGACGGCGGGCCATTCGGTCGCTTCGCGGGACGTCGTCAAGGTCTTCGAGACGGATCCCTATTCCGTGATGGCGATATCGGGTGCTGCCGGGCCGTGTATCGAGATGGCGCGGATCCTGTCGGTCGAACTCGAACACTACGAGAAGATCGAAGGGGAGTCCCTCGAACTCGAGGGCAAGGCGAACAAGCTCTCCCAGATGATCCGGGCGAACCTGCCGGCGGCGATGCAGGGCCTGGCGGTGGTCCCGCTCTTCGCGGGCTACGACACGCGGCGGAAGACCGGGCGACTCTGGAAATTCGACATCACGGGCGGGCGCTACGAGGAGACGGAGTTCGACGCGACCGGTTCGGGCGGACTCTATGCCCGGGAATCCCTGAAGCATGGCTGGAGCCAGGACATAGGACGTGACGACGCGGTCCGGATCGCGGTCGAGGCGCTGACGGCAGCGGCCGACGAGGATCGCGCCACCGGCGGCGTGGATCTCGAGCGCGGGATCTACCCGGTGATCCGGATCTGCACGGAAGCGGGCCAGTCGGCCGCCTCCGACGAAGAGATCGATGCCATCTATCGCACCATCCTGGAGGCGCGTGCCGCCGGAGGAAACCGCTGATGTCGATGCCCTTCTACGTTTCTCCTGAACAGGTCATGGCGGACAAGGCAGAGTTCGCCCGCAAGGGCATCGCGCGTGGAAAGTCGATCGTCGCCATCGAGAACCAGACGGGAATCCTGATGATGGCGGAGAACGCCACGAGCCTGTCCAAGATCGGGGAGATCTACGACCGGATCGCCTTTGCCGGCGTCGGCAAGTTCAGCGAGTTCGACCAGCTGCGGAAGGTCGGCGTCCGCTTCGCGGATACCAAGGGTTATGCCTACAGCCGGGAGGATGTCCGGGGCCGCGGGCTCGCGAATGCCTTTTCGCAGGTGATGGGCGAGGTCTTCACGCGCGAGATCAAGCCCCTCGAGATCGAGATCATCGTGGCCGAGGTCGGAGACGATCGCTACGAGGACCACAAGAAGAACACGATCTATCGGGTGAAATACGACGGTTTCATCAGCGATCATCCCGGTTTCTGCGTGATCGGCGGAAACGTCGAGGACGTCGAGGCCGTCCTGAAGGACGACTATCGGGATGGCATGCCCGCGGGGGAAGCGGCGCGATTGGCCCGCCGGGCGCTCAGTGCCGGGGCAGAACGCAGTTCTGACCTGGAGGCGGACAGCCTGGAGGTGTGCGTCCTGGACCGGAATCGAGAGGGCCGCAAGTTCTGCCGCCTTTCTACCGAAGAAGTTCAAGGTATGCTCGACGGATAGGAGGCGCATCCGGCGTCTCCGCGAGCATCGCGGAAGCGGTCAGGCGGCTTTGTGCAAAAGCGCATCTACGGTATCGAGACCGAATACGGGATCATCTTCACACCCGACGGTCGGAAGACCCTCCCCGTCGAGAAGGCGATCCGTTTTCTCTTCGAGAAGCTGATCACGACCGAACATTTCCTGAACGTCTTTCTCGAGAATGGCGCGCGTTTCTACCAGGATACGGGCTGCCATCCGGAATACGCGACGCCCGAATGCGCCTCGCCCGGCCAACTCATCATCTACGACAAGGCGGGCGAGCGGATCCTCGAGGATCTCCAGATCTATGCCGAGGAGAAGATCCGCGAGGAGCGGATTCCGGGAAAGCTCTCGATCTTCAAGAACAACACGGACTTCGTGGGCAACAGCTACGGCTGTCACGAGAACTATCTCGTCGATCGGGATGTCGATTTCTACTACCTCGCCGAACAACTGATTCCCTTCCTCGTGACCCGGCAGATCTACACCGGGGCCGGGAAGGTCTTCCAGACCCAGGACGGCATCCACTACTGCGTGAGCCAGCGTGCCCAGCACATCTACCAGAAGATCTCGGGCACGACGACGAACGATCGATCGATCATCAATACCCGTGACGAACCCCATGCGGACCGGGAGAAGTATCGACGGCTCCACGTGATCGTCGGCGACTCGAACATGAGCGAGTACACCAACTTCATCAAGGTGGGCACCTGCTCCGTCGTCCTCCAGATGATCGAGGACAACTACATCAACAAGGATTTCACGCTTCGCAATCCCGTGAAGGCGATCAAGGACATCACCTACGATTCGACCTGCAAGCGGCGGCTGCGCCTCGACAACGGGCGCGAGTACTCGCCGATCGAGATCCAGCGCGAGTATTGCGAGATGGCCCAGAAATACATCGAGCAGTATCCCGTCACGGACGACCACAAGAAGGCCGTCCTGATGTGGCAGTACGTGCTCGATTGCCTGGATACGGATCCCGACAAGCTCGACCGCGAGATCGATTGGGTCATCAAGCGGAAACTGATCCAGTCCTGGGTCGATCGACACGAGACGACCTGGACCGACCCGCGCGTCCTGATGCTCGACCTCCAGTATCACGACATCCGCCGCGAGCGGAGTCTCTACTATCTGCTCGAGCGGAAGGGCGCCGTCGAGCGGCTCTTCACCGATGAAGAGGTCGATGCCGGAAAGACCGAGCCGCCCCAGGACACGCGTGCGCGCATGCGTGGAGAGTTCATCAAGCTCGCTCGGGAGAACTCGATCCAATACGACCTGGACTGGTCGAACATCCGCCTGGGCAATCTCCTGAACGTCCGCGTGATCTGCAACAACCCCTTCGAGACCGACACGGAAAAGGTCGCGGAACTCGTGCGCACCATCCAGAAGACCAACCTTCGGAAGACGAGCCTTTCGAAGCTCGTCATCCAGTCCTAGAGACCGGTCATGGCAGTCAACCCACCGGAATCGAGTGACGCTCCGGAAGGTCGGGACGGGCTGCGCCTGGTCGGGCGTTCCGCGACGGAATCCGGCGGATCCGATGCGGCGTTCCCCTCGCCGGAGCGACCGGAGTCTGCGAGGTCCGATCGAAGGGCGCCCGGGAGTCCGGACTCCGGGCAGGCGCGGCCGTCGGCCGACGCCGATCGAGCGGGCGTGCCCCGCTGGCTCTTCGTCCTGACCCTTCTCCTCTTTGCCGGAGTCGTCTTCTGGCAGCTGCGACACACGGGCGAACTGGCCGCCCGGGTGGCCGGCCTGGAGGAGGAGCTCGTCCGGGCCAATGCCCTCGTCGAGGCCCAGCGTGCCCATCTCGGAGAGATCCGGGGCGGCGTCCATGCCCTCTCGGAGCGGGTCGAAGCGCTTCGGGATCTCGTGGATCGGGATCCCGTGGCGTCCGGGGCCGGGCCACAGGTGCCCCTGGAAAGTCCGCCGACGCCCGCCCCCTGACGCCCTCGGGTCCGCCCGACGGGTTGTGAGCGGGCTCACGGGCGGCCGAGGGGAATTTGCCAGGGCGATCGTGCGTTTCGACTCAACTTCTGCGCATTCGTGCCGATCCACAAGGACGGGTCCGGCTGGGTCCCCCACCAGCGTGCGCCCCCATTGGAGAATCGGATGCTTCTCGACGCCATCGCTGGAATGTTCTCGCATGATCTCGCGATCGATCTCGGAACGGCGAATACCCTCGTCTACAGCAAGGGAAAGGGCATCGTGTGTTCGGAGCCGAGCGTCGTCGCCGTGACGGCGGAGAGTTCGGGACGCACGCAGCGTGTTCGCGCGGTCGGACATGCGGCCAAGGAGATGCTCGGACGCACGCCCGGCAACATCGAGGCGATCCGGCCGATCAAGGATGGCGTGATCGCCGACTTCGAGATCACGGAGGCCATGCTCCGCTATTTCATCCAGCGTGCGCACAATCGTCGGACCCTCGCCCGGCCGAGGATCGTGATCTGTGTTCCGCCCTGCATCACGAGCGTCGAGAAGCGGGCGGTGCGTGAATCAGCCCTCTCCGCCGGAGCGAGGGAGGTCTTCCTGATCGAGGAGCCCATGGCCGCGGCCATCGGTGCGGGACTCGACGTGACCGCGCCGACCGGAAACATGGTCGTCGACATCGGTGGTGGAACGACGGACGTCGCCGTGATCTCGCTTTCGGGAATCGTGACCTCGCGTTCGATCCGGACCGGTGGCGACAAGATGGACGAGGCGATCATCAACTACGTGAAGCGCAAGTACAACATGTTGATCGGCGAGCGGACCGCAGAGCATGTCAAGATGTCGATCGGGACCGCTTCGACCGAGAGCAAGTCCCGCGAAATGGAACTCAAGGGGCGAGACCTCGTCGCCGGAATTCCCAAGGTCGTCGTGACCACGAGCGACGAGATGCGGGAGGCCCTGGTCGAGCCGATCCATGCGATCATCGAAACCGTTCATCTGACCCTCGAGAAGACGCCGCCCGAACTCGCCGCGGACATCGTCGATCGTGGCATCATGCTCGTCGGTGGGGGGTCCCTGCTGACGGATCTCGACCATCTGCTGCGGCAGGAGACGCGACTTCCGATCCTGCGGAGCGAGGATCCCTACACGGCCGTCGTCCACGGCGCGGGCAAGGCGCTCGACAACATCGGTCTGCTCCGCGAGGTCGCGATGGTCTGAGGGGCCCCCGGCGCGGAATCCGCTGCCGGGCAGACCGTGCGGGCCCGTGGTGGGTCGCGTTCCGGACTCCTATGCTCCCGCCCGTGGAATTCCCCGGCCTTTCGACCCATCCGGCTGCGGCCGCTCCGTCGGCCGTGACGGCTGCGGAAGGCGCTGCGGAGCCTGCCGCCGTCGGAGATGGCAGCGGACGCAGGGGATCGCTCGAAGAGCGTGATCGATCTCTCCGAATCCGTCGCCCGGTGCGGGAGGTCGACCCGAAGGGGAGATCCGCGCGTCCCGGGGAGGGTCGTCGTGGAGCATGATGCGAGCGAGCGCCTGCGCCGGACCTTCGCCGCGATCGACGAAGCGAATCGCGGGGACCCGAATCGGATCGACGTCCGCGGCAGGATGTGCCCTCGGGAGATCGCGCACGCGAGCCTGGCCTGTGACCGGGTGCGGGCGCTCGAAGCGAATCCGAGCGATGCGCTGCTCCTCGCCGCCCGAGCCCATCATCTGCGACGTTGGAAGATCCCGCGCCGCGACTATCCGGAGGGGCGATCCGGCTATCTCCGGTGGCGCAAGGCGCTCCAGGCCTTCCATGCGGAGGAGGCGGGGGCGATCCTTCGCCGGGAGGGCTGGGACGAGGCCACGATCGAGCGCGTCGGAGCCATCATCCGGAAGCGGAACGCGGGTCGCGACCCGGAGGTCCAGGTCTTCGAGGACGCACTCTGTCTGACCTTTCTCGAAACACAGCTCGCCGCCTTCGTCGATTCACAGCCCGAGGAGCGCGCGGAGAGCGTGTTGCGCAAGACGGTCCGGAAGATGAGTCCCCGGGCTCGTCGGATGGCGCTCGGACTGCCGCTTCCTCCCGCCGCCCGCGAGATCGTCCGGTCCGAATCGTCCGCGATCGGCGGCTGAGGCGGATTCCCGCACGGGTCGCGCGTTCACTCGGGGGAGAGGGCGGCCAACGCGAGCCCGATCGCCATCTCCATGTCGCCCCGGATCTCGATCAGCCCATCCATGAAGGCGTCCTGGGGATCGAGTTCGCCGCTTCGAAGGCGCGCATGGACCATGTCGTCCAGGCGGATCGTCGCCCGGGGTTCGGGCTCGGGACGTTCCATGCCGAAGGACGCGAAGAGCTTGAAACCACCCGGTCCCGTTCGTTCGAAGACCAGGCTTCCGCGCAGCTCGCGCAGGCTTCGAACGCGCTGCGACGTGAGACGCATCTCCTCGCCGAGTCCCGCCAGACTGCCGAGAAATCCGAGCAGGGAGTCACCACACTCGCGGCGGAGGTTCTCGAAATCCTCGTGTGCGTGCCCCAGGATCAGGAACGGGGGCCGGCCCGGTGTTTCGACGTGGCGCATGACGCCGCGTTCGATGTCGAAGACATGGCGATCGGTGGCTCCATTCCGGTCGATCTCGACGACGATCGAGGTTCGCACGGCTTCCATCTCCTCGAGCACGCGCGCGGCATCGGCGTCGGTCCGGGCCCTTTCGCGTTGTCGCGCGAGCGTCCGGTTGAACTGCTCGGGGATGCGTTCGCGGTAGAAGGCATGTTCCGCCCCGAACGAACTCATCGCCGATGCCGTCTGCGCTGGAAGCGGTCGACGGCCGCCTCGTGTTCGGCATAGGTCTTCGAGAAGACGTGTGTTCCGTCGTTTCGCGAAACGAAATAGAGATAGGACGAATCCGCGGGGTGGCGAACGGCCCGAAGCGCGTCCCGTCCGGGATTGGCGATCGGGCCCGGCGGCAGGCCACGGATCTTGTAGGTGTTGTAGGGATTCGATTCGTCCTGGAGATGGAACCGCCGCAGATTCCCGTCGAATCCCTCGATTCCATAGATCACCGTCGGGTCCGTTTCGAGCCGCATGCCCCGCTTCAACCGGTTGAGGAAGACGGCCGCGATCAGGGGCCGCTCTTCCGCGACGCCGGTTTCCTTCTCGACGATCGAGGCCAGCGTGACCTCTTCGAGCATCGACAACGCCATTCCGTTCGTGGCGGGTTCGAGGCCGCGGTAGACCCGGAGGAATTCTCCGACCATCGACCTCGCGATCTCCTCCGGAGGAAGCCCACGGGCGAAGCGATAGGTATCCGGGAAGAGATAGCCTTCGAGGCTGCCGCCCTCGACGCCCATTCGAGCGGGTGAATCGGGATCGAAGACGACCGCGAGGAACGTCTCGCGGTCGGCCAGCCCCGCGGCGTCGAGTCGATCGGCGATCTCGGCGGCGCGCAGGCCTTCGGGAATCACGATCGCATGGGTCCGGACCCGGCCCCGGGAGAGGGTTTCGAGGATCTCCCGTGTCGACTGGCTCGGCGAAAGCTCGTATTCGCCGGTCTTCAACCGGGATGCGAGGTCTTCGGCTCGGGCCAACCAGCGTGCCGCACGCGCATCCCGGATGAGCCCTTTCTGCTCGAGTTCCCAGGCGACGCGGCCGAGGGTGTCTCCGGGCTCGACCTCGAAGGCGATCGACTCCGTTCCGGTCGGGTCCGCAGCGACCGGTGCGAGCACGGAGCGGACATAGAGCAGCGTGCCGAATGCAAGGATGAGTCCGAGAAGCACGAGGGCCAGCAGGATGCGGACGATTCCGGGGAACGATCTCAGCACCGGGCGGACTCCGGAACCTCAGTCATCCGATCGCGCCTCATGCGACAGGGCATCATGCGCTTCGCTTCTCTTCTTTCCCGCGCGACGCGCGAGATAGGTCCGCAACAGGATCGATGCGGCCATCTCGTCGACTGCGCCGGCCTCGCGCCGCCGCGCACTCCGTCTCCCGGGGACGTGTTCGAGGAGTCGCTCCGCCTCCCGCGAAGTCCAGCGCTCGTCGAGGGTCTCGACCGGGATGCCCGCGGCCCGGCCGAGATCCTCGGCGAAACGGATCGAGCGTTCGGCCTCGGGGCCACGGCGACCATCCATGTGGATCGGAAGGCCGACGACCGCGCGTCCGATCTCCCGTTCGAGGATCAGGGCCCGAAGGGCCGCGATGTCGCGCTTGCGGCCCCGGCTGTCGATCATTCCGGCCGGAAACGCGAACTCGCCTTCTTCGTCGGAGATCGCGAGTCCGATCCTTCTGCTTCCAAGGTCGACGCCGAGAATACGCACGGCCGGGAGTGTAGCGACTCGCGTGCCGGATCGGAGCGCTTCCGTTTCGAAGCGATGCGCGGGGCCCGTTCGGGACTTTTTGCAGGGGCGCGATCTGCGTATCATGCTGGGATGAAGATCTACACGACGGCCCCCCTCGAAGATCCCCGGGACGCACGGACATCCTTCCGGAAGCTCGAAGAGATCGGCTATGACGGGGCGTTCAGCTTCGAAGCCAAACACGATCCCTTCCTGCCCCTGGTGCTGGCCGCCGAGACGACGGAGCGACTCCGCCTGGGAACGGCCATCGCGATCGCCTTCGCGCGCAATCCGATGAACCTCGCGAATCTCGCCCATGGCCTGCAGTCGATCACCGGGGGCCGATTCATTCTCGGACTGGGATCCCAGGTCCGTCCGCATATCCAGAACCGGTTCAGCATGGAGTGGTCCCATCCCGCCCGGCGGATGCGCGAGATGGTGCGGGCGATCAAGGCGATCTTCGCCCGCTGGGAGGGGGTGGCGGAACTCGATTTCCGTGGCGAGTTCTACCACCACACCCTGATGATCCCGGCATTCGATCCCGGACCGAATCCGTTCGGTCCGCCTCCGGTCTATACCGGGGGATTCGGGCCGAGGATGACCGAGATCGCGGGCGAGGTGGCCGACGGCTTCTTCGGGCACCCCTTCAACACGCGGAAATCGATTCTCGAGAACGTGTTGCCCGCGATCGACCGCGGTCTGGCGCGGGCCGGCCGCACGCGGAACGACATCGATCTCATCTTCGCGACCCTGGTCGTCACGGCGGACGACGAAGCGGATTTCGAGCGTGTGAAGCTCGCTGCGAGAAAGCAGCTCGCCTTCTACGGATCGACGCCGGCCTATCGACCGACCCTTGATTGTCACGGTTGGGGCGAGCTGCATCTCGAGCTGAATCGGATGTCGAAACAGGGTCGTTGGAACGACATGACGGATCTGATCGACGATGAGATCCTGGAGGCCGTGGCCGTCGTCGGTCCTCGCAAGGAGATCGCAGGAAAGCTGCGCGAGCGGCTCGAAGGCATCGCCGATGGCGTCAGTCTGACCCACAACCGCGCGCCCGATCCCGAGCAGTGGGCGGATGTCGTGGCGGATCTCAAGGCCTGAACGGATGGAACGAAGATCGGTCCGGATCGGGATGATCGCGATGTTGATTCTCGTCTCCCTGGCAGGCTGCCGGGACGAATCGGCGTCGCGGACGTCGTCCTCCGCGGCATTCTGCGAGCGCCTGGTCGACCTCCAATACGGCCGTATCGACGTCGACCACGAGAACCCGAACGAGTTCGTCGGACACGTGAAGAGCCTCGAGGCGCTGATCGAGGTCGCTCCGGCGGAGATCCAGAAGGATCTGCGATTCGTGCGCGACAAGCTCGCGCGGGCCCGGGATGCCGGAGGCTGGTCGACGCTCTTCGATTTCGCGGCCCTCCAGGATCCGGAGATCGGCAACGCCGAGGGGCGGGTCACCCGATTCGTCGCAACGGAATGCGGGATCCAATACGGTGATCTCGATTGGAAGATGGAGCCGCCGGGGAAGGCGCCTCCGGTCTGTCCCGCCTGGCCACGGGTCGGGAGTCCCCTCGTGCGCAATCGTTTTCCCTACGTGATCGCCACCGCCGCGGCGAACTACTTTTCTGCGCAGTTCTGGTCGGTTCCGTTCCTGCCCGCTCCCGATGGTTTCCTGCGCGTGCCCCGTGGCGGACGCGTGGTCTTCGAAGGGGAATACCCGTATGCGCGTTATTTCGCGCTGCATCCGAACGATTTCGAGACCGAAAACTACCCGACGCTTCGCGACGTCGACCTCGATCCGGATCCGGGCAGCGCGAATCCCTGGCGCGAACCGGTCGGGGAGGGCGTCGGCCGACACTATACGGCGCAGCTCGTCTTCACGACCCGGCCCGAACATCCCGAGCCGAATACGACCTATGTGGGCGAGGCGGTGAAGGGGGGTTTCAATCCGGCGGTCTTCCTGATCTATCGGATCTATGCCGCGGATCAGGGTGCGCTTCCGCCCAACAGTGCCGGCGTTCCGCTTCCGGCGGTGACGATCCTCGATGCCGGGGGGGAGGTGGTTTCGCATTTCGATGCCTGCGACCCCTATCCGCCGGGCTATGTCGTTCCCGAAGAGCGATCCCGGATGCCGTGGTTTCCCGTTCCCGATCATCGGGCGGTCTTCTCGCCGGGCGGTCTGAATGCGAAGGGGAATTGGGGCCTGCCCGTCACGCTCCTGTCGAACAGGGACGTCCTTTATCTCTCGCTCTTCCATACGCGGACACGAGGAGAGGTCTTCGTCGTTCGCGCGCGCAAGCCCCGAACGCCCAGTCGCCGGCTCGGGATCCCGCTCTACGGTCGCGATGTCCAGATCCGGCTTTTCACGGTGTGTGACTACAATTTCTGGAACGGTCGTGCGAACGATTGCGTGATCGACGAGGAGATCCCGACGGATGCCGACGGGTTCTACACGCTCGTCGTGAGTGATCGGGCCCACCGGCCTTCGAATGCGACGCCGGAAGAGGGCGTCCAATGGCTCGATTGGGGGCCCGCTCTCGACGGGCAGCTGACCTATCGGATGCTTCTCTCCTCGGATGACCTGCTCGTGGGAATCCGGGAGATCGTCGACGCGAGAAACGCCGTCGGCCCGGCGTCCCGATCGGACCCGCCCGGGTCGGCGCTGGCGGCTGCTCCCGGAAACGATACGGAGATCCTGCCCTACGTTCCGCGCTCCGCCCACTGCACGCGAGAGGTCTTCGAGGCGGGGGGCTGGCAGCGATGCTTCGAAGCTTCCGAGGCCGGACAGACGCTCAATGTCGCCGACTGAGTTCGTCGAGTCGGCCCCGGGCCCGATCACGTACCGGACGGGCGCCGTGGCGGGCGGCACGTTCGATTGCGCGACGCGCCTCCCGGGTCGGCAGGATGGCCAGGGCATCGATCGCGGCGAGCTGGATGGCGTGATGATGGGCCCGGCGGAGGATCGGCTTGCGTTCGAGAATCGCCGAAAGTCGGGGGACGACGCGTTCGTCCCCGATGCGTCCGAGCACTTCGACGAGCGTCCGGCTGACCTTCGTCCGGCTCGTCCGGAGACTCGCTTCGAGGATGTCGAGCAGCATCGGCACGGCATCCGGGCCCTCGGCCGTGGCGACCGCGCGGGTGGCGGCGACGGCGATCTCCTCGTAGTTGCTCTCGAGCGCGTTGGCCAGGACCTGCTTCGCTTCGTCGCCCGGCAGGAGACTGAGCGCTCGGATCGTTTCGGTTCGTCGGGAGAGACTCGGGGAGCGGAGGGAGGCCAGCAGGGTCGGCAGGGCAGCGGGACTCTGGAGTTCACCCGCCAGTCGGATGCCGATCCGGGCTCGATGGTCGTCGGGTCCCTGGATCGCGGAGATGAGCGTGGGCAGCGCGGCTTCGCCCATCGTCATGATGAGGGCGTGGAGCGGGGCCGATCGATCCGGGTCGGGCTCTTCACAGATCCGATCGAGTAGTTCGGGAACGACCGTGGGGCCGAGTTGAAGCAGGAGCTGCGCCGCCCGAACACCCGTCCCACTCGATCCCGTGGCACGGCGGATCAGATCGTGAAGCCGCTCTCCGCTGGCCAGCTCGGCGAAGCAGGCCGCGGCCATCCGGGCCTGGGTCTCGGGTCGTCCGCCGCAACCCACGGCATGGTCGGCAAGGACGAGAAGCGCGCGATAGCACTCATCGATCAGTCCCTGGTTCCAGAGTTCCTGGGCCCAGACGGAAATGTCCGCGACACGGGCCTGGTAGGCAGAATCGTCGGCGAACTGATCGAGCTCGATCAACCGTGCGCGGAGCCGTTCGCCCCGATCGTCGGGGGAGGGGACTTCGAGCGGATGGCTTTCGAGCGTGGGCTTCTTTGATTCTCCACCACTCGACGGCGGAGATCGGGTCGGCATGGGCGAAGAAAAACCCGAGGCGAGGGAAGCCGAAGCGCAGGGCGGCGTCGTATCCAGTCGCGGCGTGGCGTGTCGCGCGGGATCTTCGAGGTCGTTGATACGCAGCCCTCGGGAATCCCGGGCCGACAGGATGCGGGCGAAAGCGGTCGGACTCTCGAAGCGATCGACGGGTTGTCCCAGCAGATCGAGGAATCCGTCGAGGGCGTTCCGAGTGAGGGACGGATCAAGCCGAAGCCGCTCGATGCCATGGCGTCCGAGTGCCCCGGCAAGAGGGTCGAGGGCGCCGCCGGCAGGTATCGGTGTGGCCAGGCCGTCCAGGATGAACGTCCCCTCGCCGAGCCTGAGGTCGATCGGTCCCGATCGCTCGAGTTCGCTCGAGAGGGCGCGGAAAGCCCGGTCCAGGAGGGGGCGCCGCTTCGGATCGGTCTCGGCATAGAAGCTGAACCCACGAAGCGCCCGGGCGCATTCGAGCAGCAGACTCGTGAAGTCGGCATTCGTTCGTGGGGTCGCAGCCATCGGGACGGGATCCTCCGAAGGACTTCCGTGGTCTCTGGGATGATCCGGGTTCTTGCGCATCCGATTCCCATCCCATCGGTCCGTGGGCCGATCGGCTGAACCTGCTCCGGGTCGGCCCCATCGGGTGGGAGATCTCTGATTTTCGTTGAATTTTCGCCTTTTTGATTGACGCTCTTCGGGCTCGGCCGCTACGTTGTCGATCCGACGCCCCCTGCGTCGGACAAGCGCACGATTTCCGACCCGGAGCAGGCGATGGGGGAGGACAGCGGGACCGCAGATGGCCACGGCGGGGGCCCGGGAAGGCCGGAAGCCGGGGAAGAAGCCGTTCTCCCCTAAGGGCTCGACCGGGGTGACCGGATAGAGCGACCGGCCGGATAGAGCGCCCGGACCGGGTAACCGGGTAACCGGGTAGTAGAGGCAGGATAGAGACCGGCCAAAGGCCGGGCAGAGACCGAAGAGAGAAGGTTCAGTTGGGTTTTCCCCTCGAAAAGGAGTCCGCTCACGACGACCGAGCCCAACCGCCTGCCGACTCCGGTGGTCGCCGGATCTCGGAGGACCTGGAGCGGGTGTCGCTCGGGTTCGGCCGTTGGTCGCGATGGATCGCGGTGGCCGGTGGATTGGGCTACATGCCCGTGGCGCCAGGCACGGCCGGTTCCGTCGGAGGGGTGCTTCTCTTCGTGCTGCTGATCCAGGGGCTTCCCGGGCGTGTCATTGCATCCCAGGCCGGTCTGATTGCGGTTCATGCGCTCGGCCTCCTCGCACTCCTGCTTCTGGGGATCCGGGCCGCTGGCCGGGCGGAGATCGACTTCGGTCGTCGTGATGACGGACGGATCGTGATCGACGAGGTCGTGGGCCAGTGGCTGGCCCTTTCGCCATTGCTCTGGTCCGGTTCCTCCTTCTCGGGAGGTCCGGAGGCGCTTCCAGACGGGCAATCGGCCCCGCTCCTGTTTTTTTCCGAGGTCGTGACCGGATTCGTCCTCTTCAGGCTGTTTGATGTGTGGAAGCCGGGAGCGGTCCGATGGGCGGAGCGCCGGTTCGAGGGAGGCCTGGGCGTGATGGCAGATGATGTCGTGGCGGGAATCCATGCGGCAATCTGCCTGCTGATCCTGCAGGTGCTCGTGTTCGATGATCTCCAGGCAGCCTCCGTGGCCGGAATGGCCGGGATGAACGCGGCCGCGGGCGCCATGATCGGTACGCTCGGGATCTTCGCGCCGGACCTTCCTTCCGGATCGCCGGAGGGTGCCGGGTGAAGGCCGAGATCATTACGATCGGCGATGAATTGCTGCGGGGTGAGATCGTCGACTCGAACAAGGCGCGGATCGCGGAGCGGTTGCTGCTCCTCGATCTCGAGTGTCGCCATCAGGTCTCGGTCCTCGATGATCCCGAAGACATGCGGGATGCCTTTCGCCGCGCGGCGGATCGGAGTGATTTCGTTCTCGTTTCCGGGGGGCTCGGGCCGACCCGTGACGATCTCACGACCGAGGTCCTGGCGGAAACCTTCGGTCGCAAGCTCGAGCTCGATGAGGCTTCGCTTGCCGCGATCGAGGCCTTCTTCGCGCGTGTCGGTCGGGAAATGGCCGAGGTCAATCGGAAGCAGGCGTATTTCCCGAGTGGCGCCGATGTTCTTCCGAACCCGATCGGCACCGCTCCGGGCTTCTCGATCCGGGAGGGCCGCGCTGTCTTCTTTGCGGTGCCGGGAGTGCCCCGGGAACTCGATCGGATGATGGACGAGCAGGTCCTGCCCCGGATCGAGCGTCTGATGGTCGGTCCGGAACGGCATGTCGTTCGCGCGACACTGCTTCGAACCTTCGGAATGGGCGAGTCGACCCTCGAGAGCGAGCTGCTCGATCTCGCGCGGGATGGAGAGGTCGATCTCGGTTTCCGGACGAGCTTTCCGGACAATTTCCTGCGCCCCGTGGCGCGCGCCGGGACCGCTGCCGAGGCCGATGCGCGCATCGCGCAGGTCACGGCTGCGATCCGGGCTCGTCTCGGGCCCATCGTCTACGCAGAAGGCGATGAAACGATGGAGAGCGTCGTCGGGCGGATGTTGACCGAGCGTGGCCTGACCATTGCGACCGCTGAATCGTGTACGGGGGGGCTGATTGCCGAAAGGATCACCGACGTTCCCGGCTCCTCGGCCTATTTTCTCGGCGGGGTCGTTCCCTATTCGAATGCGGCGAAGATCTCGCTTCTCGGTGTCTCGGAAGCGGTGCTCGAAAAAGAGGGTGCGGTTTCGGAGCCGGTGGTCCGTGCGATGGCCGAGTCCGTGAGGACGCGCTTCGGGAGCGATTTCGGTGTGGCGACCTCGGGGATCTCCGGGCCGGACGGGGGCACGCCCGAAAAGCCGGTCGGCCTCGTCTGGATCGCCCTATCGGTCGGTGAGGGGGCGCTCGGGGAGGCGCGCGAGGAAGGGCATGGGGAGAGGCATGGGGAGAGTACAGTGCCGGGCACGGAGAGCACTCGTTCCGCGCGGAACGGGACCTTCGCAGACTCCTTCGTCTTTCCGGTCGACCGCAGCCGCCATCGGATGCTGACGGCGCAGGTTGCCCTCGACTGGGTTCGGAGAAGCATGTTGGGAGCCGAGCTGGTCGGTCCGAGCCTGCTGCGGCGAAGCGGTGGCGGTTCGGCGCCGGGCGGTTCCTGAGTTCTATGAATGGCCACGATGGCCGCGATGGGGAGGCAATGACGATGGCACGAGGCAAGGCGACGGCGACACCGAAGGCGAAGGTCGAACGCGGAGGCGTGGCGGAGAGCGCCAAGGCCAGGGCGATCGAACTCGCGGTTTCGAGTATCGAAAAGCAGTTCGGCAAGGGCGCGATCACGAAGATGACCGACGATGCGGTCGATCACGAGGTTCCCTACTTCTCGAGCGGGGGACCCAGCATCGACATCGCCCTGGGGATCGGCGGATTTCCGAGAGGGCGCATCGTCGAGATCTATGGCCCCGAGTCGAGCGGCAAGACGACCCTGACGCTGCATGCGATCGCGGAGATGCAGAAGGTGGGCGGCGTGGCCGCCTTCATCGATGCAGAGCATGCGTTGGACGTGAACTATGCACGACGACTCGGTGTGAACGTGGATGAACTGCTCGTGTCACAGCCCGATACGGGTGAAGAGGCGCTCGAAATTGCGGATGTCCTGCTTCGGTCCGGGGCGATCGATCTCGTGGTGGTCGATTCCGTGGCGGCGCTGGTGCCGCGCGCCGAGATCGAAGGCGAGATGGGTGATACGCATGTCGGTCTGCAGGCGCGCTTGATGAGTCAGGCGCTTCGGAAGCTGACGGGGACCGTGTCGAAGTCCGGTGCGACGATCATCTTCATCAACCAGATCCGGATGAAGATCGGCGTCATGTTCGGCAGTCCCGAGACGACGACGGGCGGCAACGCGCTGAAGTTCTACTCCTCGGTCCGGATCGACGTTCGGCGGATCGCGGCGATCAAGGACGGAGACGAGGTGATCGGGAACCGGACCCGCGTGAAGGTCGTGAAGAACAAGGTCGCGCCGCCCTTCCGGCAGGCGGAGTTCGACATCATCTACAATGAAGGGATCTCGAGAGAAGGAGATCTGCTCGACCTCGGGGTCGACGAGGGCATCGTCGAGAAGAGCGGGTCCTGGTATTCCTACAACGACGAACGCATCGGCCAGGGGCGTGAAAAGGCCCGGACCTTCTTGAAGGAGAATCCGGACGTGTGCGCTCGGCTCGCTGAAGAAGTCTATCTGGCGAAGGGGCTGAAGCGGGCCGTTCCGGTGCTGGAACCGGCGGCGGAGGTCGCCGGGGAGACGAAGGGCGCCCCGGAGGCCGGGGTCGCGTGAACTTCCGGGCCACCCCCAACGGTCGCCCCTCGGTCCGCCGCGAGCGGCCCCCGGGTGCGATCGAATGCAGGCGAACGCCTGGAACGGGACATCAGGGAAGCTCTGTAGGACTCATCCGACAGGGTACGACCGTGTCGGGGGTCTCGAGATCGCGAAGCAACAGACGTTCGCGGATGAAGCCTGGAAGCGGATTGGAAGCGGAAGGGGAAGCGGAAGGGCAAGGGGACGCGGAAGGGCAAGAGGACGCGTCGGGAGCGCTTCCTGTCCGGGATGGACGCCGTGATCCCTGGGATCGCCTTCTCGACCTGATCCGTCCCCACGACGACGCGCCGTCGGGCCGGGGCCGGAAGCCGCACGATCTCGAGCCGCTGCTGCGCATCGACTTCCTCGTCGAGCCGCTCCAGGGCTTCACGAAGACACGCGACCGGGGGGATCGTGAAGAACCTGGCGCGGGCGCAGACGATGTCCGCGTTGGCGAACTTCCATGCAGTTCGGCACGAGTCGATCCCGAGCGAGAGAGGCAAGGGCGGCGCTGTGATCGAGGCGTCCCGAGGTCGGGGCGGGAGGGGGGAGTCTCGCGAGGAGCGAGACGAGTACGCGCGGTTTCGAGAGGGCGGCCACCGGGATCCGGACAAGCAGGCATTCCGACCGCCCGAACCTGTTCGAGCACGGGACCCCCTCCCGCACCGGCACGGCGGCGTGTGCAGAGGTTCCCTAGGGACCGATCGAGACGTCGTTGCTGCCGACCGTCACGCTGTGAACGGGTTGGCAGCCTGCGGGTGTGCCCGGCTCATGGATCGCGCTGCCGACCCGGGCCGCACCGAGGCCGTTGATCAGGACCGTCGAGCTCGAAGACGTGATCGATCCGTTGGAGTGGGGGATCGGAAAGACGCCGGGACAGACCTGCGGGCAGGTCGTCGGGTCCCCCGCTCGTGCGGCGGGGATGCCATTGATCAGGACGTTCGTGCTTCCCCCCGCGACCCGGCTGCCGGCATGGAAGGCTGGATCCCCGGGGTCGCCCTGGCGGGCGGCCGGGCTCCCAGCCCGGGCCGCGAAGGAGGGGAGAAGCAGCATCGCGATGGGCAGCGCGGCGAAAAGCGCGGTTCGGGTCGAGTTCATCTCGAAGACTTCCTTTCCTGACGATCGTTTCCGTCTCGTTCTCTCGATCTCGGTCCCGAAGCGTCCCCGGTCTCGTCAAGGCGACCGGAGTTCCGTCGGGCGGAGACGCCGGCGCCGTCAGTTGAGATTGATGATGCCGCCGTTGACGTCGACCTCGCTTCCGCCGTTCAGCTGGACCGTGCCCGACGCCGTGGCGGTCAGATCGGTCGCAGCATTGAGGTCGATGGTCTGGGTGGCGTTGATGGCGACGTTCCTGCCGTTCAGGAAGAGGTCACGACCCGCCTGGAGGGTGATGTCGCCGTTGGCGGCCAGGGTGATCGTGCTGCCGCCGGCGGCGAGGGTCACCGAGTTCGACGTGCTTTCGATCCGGATGTCCCGACCGTTGACCCAGCCCTCCGTGGTCGGCTGCGCCGTCACCTCGTTTCCGATCATGACGGTCTGGGCCGATTGGAAGACGGCTCCCGAGGCGATGCGGTTTCCGATGATGAGGGCGCCTCCCGAATCGGTGATCGCGTTGTTCGTCGCCTCGATGGAGTTGCCGACGACGCGGGCGGATCCGAAGTTCAGGATGCCATTCGTGTTCGTGCCCGCGCCGATGATCCGGTTTCCGTTCAGGTCGACCTCGCCCGATTGGATCAGGACGGCCTGGGCGTTTTCCGAACGGATCCGGTTCGAAAGGACCTGGATCGGCTCGGAGCTGGCGAGGTCGAGTCCGCCGGTCGAGCCGTCGATGTCGTTTCCGACGATCCGGGCCCGGGGGTTGCCGCTGATCTCGACCCGGACGATCCGATTGTGGGCGATCAGGATGCCCTTCGGTGTCGTCGCCACACCCCCCGCGCAGATCTTGAACGAGACGACCTCGCTGCTGAGGAGGGCGAGATCACTCCGTTGGGCGTCGATCGCACAGTCCTTGGTTTCGAAGCGGCTCCCTTCGATCACGGCCGATGAATCGGTGAGGACGATTCCGGCATTCGCGTTGAAGAGCGGATCGACGAATTCGGCATGCTCGATCTCCAGGCTCGAATGGGTATCGGCGGAGATGAGATCGAGCGAATAGCCCTCGATCCGGACGTCGATCAGCCGCAGTTCGGATTGGCTGATCGCGAGGGCGCGCGGCGTATTCGAGGTCGTGTCGCGAATCGTGAGCCGCGACAGGACGACGCCGGCAAGCGAGGTCGCCGTGATGTGGGGGACGGCGGGATTCGAGAGTTCGAGGATCGTGCCGGCGCGACTCGCCCCGCGCAATTCGACGTGGCTCTTCAGGGTCAACGCTTCGACCCAGGTCCCCGCCGCGATCTCGATCAGATAGGGATTCGAGGCCGTCGGGCTGATCGAATCGATGGCCGCCTGGATCGTCGTGAAATCGCCTCCCGAGGTCGCGACGAGGATCCGGTTGGGGCGGACCGAATGGGGGCCGACCGCTGCGATCGCTTCCGCATCGCTGTAGCGCGCGTGGTGGGCGGACGAGGCGCTCGCATGGGCATCGAGTTCGCTCTGGGTGGCCGGATCGAAAGCCAGCTCGGTCGTGGCGATGTCCGGGCCCAGCAGGCTGACGTTCGGGGAGAGCCGCGCGTCCGCCAGCGTGCCGAGGATGAGCTGGGAAGCGTCGACGGTCTGGGCGTGGTGGGCGCTCGGATCGGCCGCGTGCGCGTCGAGTTCGACCTGGGTCGCCGGATCGAAGGCGAGTTCCGCTTCCGAGATCGCGGCACCGAGCAGGCTCACGTTGGCGGACAGGCGCGCATCGGCCAGTTGGCCGCTCGTCAGATCGGATGCGCTCGTCGTCTTCGCGTGATGTGCCGAAGGATCGGACTCGTGCGTGTTGATCGAATCGGCGAGCGCATTGAAATTCGCATTGACCTCGTTCGCGTCGGCGAGCTGACCGTTCACGAAGGTATTCGGAATCGTCACCGCCCAGGCCGTGAGCGGAATCAGGACGATCGCCAGGGCAGCGCTCCAGCGGAACGGCGGCCGCATCGCGATCCGACACAAGTGCCGATGCCAGGCATTCTCCCGCTGACGGGTCAATCGTTCGAGCTCGGCACCGAGCACGGCGATCTCGCGTTCGAGGTCTTCGAGATTCCGCCGGTTCATGACGACGGCCCCGATCGCCGGGATCGCACGATCCAGACCGTCCCGAGGCTTGCCAGCGCGAGGGTCAGCAGCATGAATCCCCCTCGGGAAAACACGGGTACCACGGCCGCACCACGCCAGATCATCTCTCCCCAGTTCCCGTTGCCCCAACCCATGCCGAGTCCTCCCTGTTCCTGATCAACCTCATTCCATTCTAGGATTCGGGCGGTCTTCGTGGCATCCACAGAACGGGCGATGGGTTCGCTGACCCCAGGGGGCCCGGCGCTCGATCCTGCCCCGGGTGCCCAAGGGCACCGGTCCCGTGCTGTCGGCGGGCCTCCCGCGCTCTCCCTCCACGCCCTCCTCGCGTCTGCTCGGGATCCGGGGTCGAGGTGTTCTACGGTCATCGTGGCATTCGATGCGGACGGCTCGTGGGCGTATGGGCGTTCGAGGGTCGGCCGGCACACGAGTGACGGTCGCTGCAGCCCCGTTCCGGAAGGGGAATCGTCCGCGCATCCATCCGCCAGGGGAGGGAACGATGTCCGAGACTTCAAAGGGGGCGAGTGCCCCGTTGCGAATCGAGAGAAGGGGTGCCGTCGAAACGATCCTCATCAACGACCCCCCGCACAATCGCTTGACCCTGGAGTTCATGGATGCCCTCGAGGTCGAGGTGGATCGGATCGCCGGGGATCCGGCCGTGCGCGCCGTCGTCCTGCGTGGCGTGGGAAGCGAGAATTTCTCCGTCGGGATGAACCT
>DRKE01000211.1 GCA_011051925.1 Deltaproteobacteria bacterium | reverse complement strand
TACCCTGTCGGGCGGGTCCTGCAGAGCTTCCCTAGAAGGAACGAAAGCGTTTCGCGACGTGTCGTCGGCGGATCGCGATCTCCTGCCGGCGTTCATCGGGCGTGAACGTCTTCGTGTCCGCCGGAAGATGCTCCCGGATCTCGGCGAATTCCACCTTCCGGGCCGAGATGGTCGGCCAGTCCTCGGGATCGGGCGTCCGACTGTAGGCCCATCGAGGGGCCATGAAGACCTCGCGATGGCCCGACGTGTCGAGCCAGTTCTGGATGCCCGGATCCTCGTGCGCGATCACGAAGCGGATCACGCCGTCGTCGTCGACGTGGGATTGATGTCCGTTCCGGCTTCCGACGCGATGGGCGTATTCGATCGATTCGCCCCAGAGATTCGAGAGCTGGAAACCGACATAGCTCGGCGGCACCCGGATCCGATTCTCCACGATCAGCGCCTCGTCCGGCGCGAGCTCGGCAACACCGCCCGCATAGAGATTCGTCGCCATGCCTCCACCGGTCGCCGCCGAGGCGCTGTTGACCCGGTTGAAGGCATTCCGGGGAAAGGCCACACCGGGGATACTGCCCTCGCGGATCCCGTAGGTCCCCATCGGAATCGTCCAGAAGGCATTCCAGAACCGCACCTGGTTGCGAACGATCCTGCCGAAATCACGAAGGTCCCTCGCCGCGCGATCCGGCGCATAGGGTTCCGGCGGAGTGCCATCGTCCCCGAGGCGTTCGATCTCGAAATGGACCGGATCCTCCCTCGCCCAATCGTTGAAGATCTGGCGGCCGCTGACCAGCGTCGCGTACCGTTCGCGTCCGATCGAAGGATCGACCGGATGCGGACGATCGACGATCTTCAGGGTCGACACGAAATTGCCTTCGTATCCGTCCGGTCTCTGCGGGGCAAGAAGAATCTCGAAGCTGCCATCCTCATCGACCTCGATCGCCCCCGAGTCGATCATCCCGGTCTGGGTCTTCATGCCCGGTCGCAACTCCGAGAGATCCCCGGAATCCCCGGCCATCGATCCCTGGCTGACTTCGAAGATCATGTAGTGGGGTGCCCTGCGCCCGGTCGCGGCCGGCTCCGCTCCGCGCCAATGTCGCGCGTCACCCATCTCTCCGCGCAGCCGATAGCTCTCGCGGCCATCGATCGGAGCGTAGAAGTAGATCGCGTCCGCGTTGTCGATCGTACCCCGGGTGATGTCGCTGAGGGCATTCCGGAAGCGGGGGCGGAGGGGGTCGGAATGGAAGGCTCGCTCTACACCCGCATGGACGAAGCCCATCAGGTACCGGTAGCCTTCGGCGAGGTTCCGATCGCTTCCGGGTGGCGGCATCCACTCCGGCTGGTCGATCGCCTCACGTGCCTCGCCGAGCGCGGCCAGCATCTCGTCCCAGGCCCGGTGCAGGGACTCCTTCGCTTCACTCATGCGCCCCGTTCTCCTGGCCGACATCCCATTGGAAGCGTTCGAAGAGGTCCGCGAGTTCGGTCCGGATCGCATCCGCCTCGAGGCCGAACTCTTCCAGACTGTAGCTGTGTGTGGTCTTGTGCTCGCGAGCTCGCTTCCCCTCTTCCTCGAGCAGCGCCCGGTAGGCATCCGTCATGGGAAGCCCGAGTTCGAGATAGATCCTTTCGACCGTCGCGGCCGGATCCGCCGTCAGGTCCCGGTAGTCGACGACCACGCCCCGGATCCCGGGATTCGCTTCCAGCGCTTCGAGAGGATGGCGATAGGTATGCCACGACTGGCTCGCGAGGATCTGGAGACAGCGTTTCTGGCGGTCCTCGTCCCATCCGAGCTGCTTCCAGCCCGCGCGAACCAGCTTCAACATGCTGGGGATCGTTTCGCGCGGGTCCCGGATGTTCACGATGAAGCGGGCGTCGGGAAAGGCCTCGATGAGCGACGCGACACGACCGGAGTACATCGGATTCTTGCTGAGATGGACCCGCTCCGACCCGTTCAGGTAGAGTTGGCGCTTCACGCATTCGCGATAGAAGTCATTGTAGCGACGACGCTTCTCCTCGGGCCAATCGTTCATGTGGTAGAAGTCGAGATCTCCCATGTAGGGCATCTTCGTGATCCAGAAGCCCGAAGCCATGGACCAGTAGAAGAGGATGTCGTCCTCCTCGGGCTCGGTCAGCCCCATCTCGTGCATGTGACGCATGGGCCCGTAGCGCCATTCTTCCCAGGCCCGCACCTGCCCGTGGAGAAAACCCCGGAAATGCTCTTCGTCGAAGCGTGCGATCGCGCGAATCGCCTTCTTCTGGATCAGCGAGGGAAAGTAGAGCTCGTAGAGCCGGAAACAGCTGAAGCGCCCCTCGTCCCGGCACAAGAGTCGATGAGTCAGGGTCGTTCCGCTTCGTGCATGGCCCACGATGAAGATCGGTTCCCGCATTCCGACCCGGCCGAGGTCGGGAAAGAAGATCCGGTCGAGAAAGAAGCAGACGGCATGAAAAGACGCGACGAGCGGGGCGACGACGAGGAGGATGAAGAGATATCGACGGCGGGCTTTCGGTACACTTTCGTTCCAGGCCAGCCGGATCATCCTGAAGTAGTTGTCGAAGTCGAAAAGGAAAAGCATCGGCCCCTTCCAGGGATGGGTTTCGTTGGTAGTCGATTCGATGGTCCCGTGCAATCGAGCAGCTCCCGGCCGGCACTCGAGGCGTGTCCGGGGCAAGAGACCCGCTCGACGCCTCGATCGAACCCGCGACGGCGGGGTTCGTTATCCTTCCGGCTTCCATCAGGCAATGGGGACTCCAACGTGCAAGACGCAAGCGGGCGGGAGCGCCGGATCAGCTCTCGCGCTCTGCTGTTCATCCTGGGCTCCGGAACGCTCGTCGTCACCGTGGCCGGGGTCCTGTTGCTGAGGGAGATCGGGATCGATCGGACACTCGAGTGGGTCGATGTCGCCTGGGAACGCTTGCAGCAGGCGCCACCGGCGGTCTATTTCGGTGCGATGGTCCTGATCACCCTCTTCCCCGTCCCGGCAAGCCCCTTCTATGTCGCGGCCGGCCCGCTCTATGGAATCGTGCCTTCCCTGCTCTGGATCGTGCCCGCGGTCATGCTGAACAACACGATCGTCCACGTGATCTCGACGAGCTTCTTTCGCCCCTGGCTCACGGCCGTCGTTTCGCGTCGCGGCTTCAGCGTGCCGACGCTCGCCTCGAAGCGCGACCAGACGCTCTTCATCGCGATGGTGCGGATCACGCCGGGTGTCCCCTACTTCTTCCAGAACATCCTTCTGGGCCTTTCCGGTGTCGATCTCCCCCGCTTCCTGATCGTCTCGACACCCGTCCACATGATCTATGCGACGGGTTTCGTCATCCTGGGCCGCTCGGCGTTCGAGGGCGACCTGGGGCTCATGGTCGGTGCTCTTGGCCTGATCGTGATCGTGTCTGTCGCAGCGCGTTTCGCCTACAAGCGCTTCCAGGGGGCGGGTCCACTCGCGGAGGCGCCGGGGCCGGACGAAGAGTCATGACGAGCCGACTCGCGAATCGGAGTGCCGATGGGGACCCATGACAACAAGAAGGTGGTGTATGCCGCACTTGCCGGGAACTCGGCGATCGCCCTCACGAAGATCGCAGCGGCGATCTTCACGGGCAGCTCGGCGATGTTCAGCGAAGCGATCCATTCGATCGTCGACACCGGAAACCAGGCGCTTCTTCTCTACGGGATGTACCGCGCGCGACGTCCCGCTGACGATCGGCATCCCTTCGGCTATGCCCGGGAGATCTATTTCTGGGCCTTCGTCGTCGCGATCCTGATCTTCGCCGTCGGAGCGGGCGTCTCGATCTACGAGGGTGTCCACAAAGTCCAGCATCCCGAACCGATCACGAACGTCGTGGTGAACTATGTCGTGCTCGGATTCGCCATGTGCTTCGAGGGCGCCGCCTGGTGGGTCGCCTTTCGTGAATTCGACTCGTTTCGGGGAAAACGCAGCCTGATCGTCGCCGTCAGGGACAGCAAGGACCCTTCGATCTTCACCGTCCTGCTCGAAGACACGGCCGCCATGCTCGGTCTGGGAATCGCGTTCGTCGGCATCTACTTCGGGCAGGCGCTCGAGATCCCCGAACTCGACGGCATCGCCTCGATCGCGATCGGCTGCATCCTCGCGGGCGCGGCGATGGTTCTTGCCAGGGAAACGAAGGGCCTTCTCATCGGGGAAGGGGCCGATCCCGAGATCGTCGAGGAGATCCGCCGCGTCCTCGGCGCGCAGTCCGCCATCGAACGCGTGAACGAGATCCTTTCGATGCACCAGGGCCCGGACGACATTCTCGTCAACGTCAGCGTCGAGTTCCGGGATGGGCTCGAAGTCGGCGAGATCGAACGACATACGGCCGCGATCGAACGCGAGATCAAGGCCCGTATCCCGCGCGCCCGACGGATCTTCATCGAGGCCCAATCCGCCGCCGACCACTACCGCGACCGGGCCGTGCACGGCGATCACGAGGAACCGGGGTCGGGCCCCCCGAAAGCAAAATAGGAGGAGGCCGCGACAACGTTGCGCCGATGCACGGGGCGCGCCCGCGACGAGACGAAGGGTCTTTCGGCGTGTCGCCCGGCCGGGCCTCTCTACACCGCAGCGCCCGGCATCCTCCCCGACCCGCCTACAGCCCGAGGATCTTGCGGGTCGCGTCCCGGACGCGTCGTGCCATCGAGACGGGCCCTTCCTCGAGCAGGGCCACGTTGAAGACCTCCGGTGCCCAGATCGGATCCGCCCCGATCTCATCGAGGATCCCGAGCAACGCGGGCCAATCCACCTCACCCTCGCCCGGCAGCAACCGATTCGTCATCGATTCCATCATGGGATCGTCTCCCGAAGCGGTCGCCGTCGTGTCGTCCATCTGGACGCAATGGATCCGCTCGCCGGGGATCGATCT
>DRKE01000210.1 GCA_011051925.1 Deltaproteobacteria bacterium | reverse complement strand
GATCGATGAGTCGTTTCGAGATCGCACTCGCGGTCGCCTGGGTCGTCGTCTGGATTCCCGGTCTCCTCCAGTTGGCCGAAGTCTGGCGCGAGGTCGAATACGCCTCCCACGGATTCCTGGTGCCCTTCGTTTCGCTCTGGGCCGCTACGGCCCATCGCGAGACCCTGGCACGGCTGCCCTCGAGACCGGTTCGCGGGGGGGCGGTCCTGCTCGTGTTCGTTGCCTTCCTGTATCTCGTCGCGCTCGCCCTCCGGAATCCGACGCTGCTCGGTCTGGTCGCCGTCGCGACGGTCACGACCCTGGTCCTCTCGCTGCGCGGTGTCGCCTGGCTGCGGACGCTCGCCTTTCCCCTCGGCTATCTGCTCTTCATGGTCCCGCTTCCCGCCGCCTGGGTGACGCCGCTCATCGTGAGATTGCAGCTTCTCGTCAGCAGTGCCGCCGTGGAGATCCTTCAATGGTCGGGGGTCGCGATCTATCGGGAGGGAAACATCCTCACCCTCCCCGGAGACCAGTCGCTCTTCGTGGCCGAAGCCTGCAGCGGGATCACTTCGCTGATCACGCTTCTTCCCATTGGCGTGTTCATCGCCTATTTCACGGAGCATCGCCTCTGGAGGCGCCTCGTGCTCGTCTTCGCCGTCATCCCGATCGCGCTCCTGGCCAACCTCTCGCGCGTGATCCTCACGGTCCTCGCCTCGGTCCAGGTGGGCGTCGGATTCGCGACGGCGGGGCCCCTCCATGAATGGGCCGGGGTGGTCACCTACGTCATCGGGTGCCTCTGCCTTCTCGGCGTGGGCGCCCTGATGCGGCGCTTCGTTCCGGAGGAGGACGGGGTCCTCGCCGGGCGATGAGCGGCAGGGCCTCTCCGTCCGGAAGCCTCGAGGACCGGGTCCGGCGGGTCGGACTCGCGCTCGGCCTCGACGCGGTGGGCTTCTGCACCGCCGAGCCGACGGAGCGGACGCGCTTCCTGCGCGAATGGATCGCACGGGGATACGCGGGCGAGATGGATTATCTCGAACGCCGCCTCGAGGAGCGCATCGATCCGCGCAAGACGCTTCCGGGTGCGCGCTCCTTGATCGTCGTGGCCCTCGCCCTTCCCGGCGACGGGGGATCCGGACCTCCGGACGGGTCGGGGGAGGAAGCGAAGGGCCGGATCGCGCGCTATGCCGCGGGCGACGACTACCATGAAGTCCTTCTCGATCGTGTCCGGGCCCTGGAAAGCGCCTTGCCGATTCTCGCCCGTGAAGAGGTCCGCTCGCGGAGCCACGTGGACACGGGGCCCGTCGCCGAGCGAGCCGCCGCCGAGCGCGCCGGGCTGGGATGGATCGCGAAGAACAGCTGCCTGATCCATCCTGAGCTGGGGTCCCACGTGATGCTCGGTGTGATCGTGACGGATCTCGCGCTCGAGCCGGATGAGCCCATCGCCGATCATTGCGGGACCTGTCGTGCCTGCCTCGACGCCTGCCCGACGGCGGCCTTTCCCGATCCCCACGTGCTGGATGCGACGCGCTGTCTCTCCTATTCGACGATCGAGTTCCGTGGCTCGATTCCCGAGAGTCTGCGCGCGGCACAGGGAGATCACGTCTTCGGTTGCGATCTCTGCCAGAGCGTCTGCCCCTGGAACCGCAGCCGACCCCGCGCGCCCCTCGACGATCCACTCGGTCTCCGCGCGCGGCTCGCCCCACGCTCCGAATGGGAACAACCCACCCTGGAGTGGATCCTGGGGCTCGATGAGGCGGCCCATCTCGAAGCCACCCGACGGAGTGCGATCCGGCGTGCGGGGTATCGGGGGCTGATCCGCAACGCGCTGATCGCGGCGGGAAACAGCCGGGATGCCGGACTTCGGCCGGCGATCGAGCGACATGCCGAGGGGCCCGACGAGATGCTCTCGGAACATGCTCGCTGGGCATTGGCACGCCTCGAACCGGAAGCCTGATCGCGCGCTCCGATGCGGCCCCGGACCCCACCGGAAATCGCCCTGGCCCGCACGCGTGCAGGGACGGTACGGTCCTGCCGACGGCGCCCGACTTCGGCCCTGGCAGGGCGTTCTGTCAGCCCGGGCGTCGGGCGAGGAGGCGGGCGGTCTGTGCCGGCTTCTCGTCCCCGCTCGGTCCTTCCTCGAAGCGCTCGATGCGCAAGCCGGGAAAGAGTCGCGGCAGCTCCCCTTTCTCCAGCAGGAATTCGTTCCTTCGCGGTCCCCATCCGAGCCGGCGCTGATCCCGGGTGAAGGTCTCGTAGAGCAGGAGGCCACCGGGTGCGAGCCGGGTTTCGATCCAGGGGCAGAGGGGGCGGTGCAGATAACGGAAGACGAGGATCGCTCCGAAGGAGTCCGCCTCGAGCGGGGGGGACGCGCCCGATTCGAGGTCGGCGCAGAGCGTCCGGATCCGGCCGAACGACCCCGGTGCCGCGCGACTCCTCCATGCTTCGCCCTGCCTGGCGAGCACGTCGAGGGAATCGCGATCGCGGTCGAGGGCGAGAACGTCCAGGCCGAGCGCGGCGGCGGCGAGGCTGTGTCGTCCCCGTCCACAGGCGAGGTCGAGGACCGGGCCGATCTCCCGCGTCCGGCGCAGGACCGCTTCGTGCTGGCGGAAGAAGGCCGAAGGGCCACCGCGATCCCGACTAGCGTCTTCCGACACGGGAAAGCCAGGCGTTCATCCGGCCGGGATGATCCGTGATGATCCCGTCGACGCCGATCTCGAGAAGCGCTTCGATCTCGCCGATCTCGTTCACGGTCCAGACGTGGACCTGGACATCATGCGCGTGGGCATGATCGACGAAGGCACGGGTCGCGAGGGGGCGACCGCCGAAATCAGGTGGGATCTGCAGGGCCATCACGCCGGGGGGCATGTCGACGCCTTCGAGGGCGCTCCGCAGGGCGCCGACGATCTCGGACAGCGAGGCGCCCATCGCCGGCGCGATCGGGCGGTGGGCGAGCGCCGCGCGGAGATCGTGCATGATCGCGTCGTCGCCGGCCGCCAGCAGGGTCCGGTCGGCGCGATCGAAACGTTCAATGAGATCGAGGGTCGCCTGGATTCCGGCCTCGTCCGGGCATTTGATCTCGAGGTTGAAGCGCGCGTCGGGGAATCGTTCGAAGGCTTCTTCGAGGGAGGGGATGCGGATCGGCTCCTTCCGATCGAGCGGACGACCGGTCCGCTGCTCGAAGACATGTCCGGCGTCGAGGTCGCGGATCGCCGCGAACGTCCGTTCCGACGCCGGACCCTTCTCACCGGTCGTGCGTTCGAGGTCGGGGTCGTGGAGCAGGATCGGGACGCCATCCTTCGAGACGTGGATATCGCTCTCGAGGATCTGGGCCCCGTCCCTGAGCGCGATCTCGAAGGAGAGGAGCGTGTTCTCGGGGCAGGTTCCGGCGCTGCCCCGATGGCCGATCACGATCGGACGTTCGACTTCGAAGAAGGGATGGATCGGGGCCATGGCTTCTAGGGTATCATGCGCGCCGCCATGGGCGTCCTTACCCGCGATGTGATCCTGCGAGAACTCGACGAGGGACGGGTCCGGATCGATCCCCTCGATCGTTCCCAGGTCGGCGTCGCTTCGATCGATCTGACGCTCGGCGTTCCGATTCGCGAGATCGTGAACGAGGACGCACCCATTCGCGTCGCGGACGAAACCGACTACCGCGATCATACGCGCGTCCGGGGTCTCGAGACGCCCTATCGCCTCGAGCCGGGCGTCACGATCCATGGCATCACGGCCGAGCAGATCTCGCTTCCCGATGACCTTTGCGGCTTTCTGGAAGGGCGCAGCCGATTCGCGCGCCTGGGACTGATGATCCACGTGACCTCCGCCTTCGTGCAGCCTGGTGTCGCCAATCGGCAGGTCCTCGAGATGAGCAACGTCTCGAGCCGGTCTCTCGAGATCGTGGCGGGGGTGCGGATCTGCCAGCTGGTCCTGATGCGGACGGAAGGTCGCGGCGTCTATCAGGGGCGATTCCGGGACCAGCGGGAGATCTAGTGCGCGCCGTCGTCCAGCGCGTGTCGCAGGCGGAGATCGAGGTCGAGGGAGACGTCATCGCCAGGATGTCGGCGGGATTGCTCGTGTTGGTCGGCGTCGGGATCCGGGACGAGATCCGGGATGCCCTCGAACTCGCCCGGAAGCTCGTCGGATTGCGGGTCTTCGAGGATGAGGCGGGGCGGATGAATCGATCCCTTCTCGAGGTGGGCGGCCGTCTGGGTCTGGTTTCCCAGTTCACCCTCTACGGCGACGTCCGGAAGGGGCGACGTCCCTTCTTCGGGGAGGCCGCCGCCCCCGACCGCGCCCGTCTGCTCTTCGATCGACTCCGTCTCGCTTGCGAGGCGTCGGGTGTGTCGGTCGTCACGGGACGCTTCGGCGCGAGGATGAAGGTCTCCCTGGTCAACGAGGGCCCCGTGACGATCCTGCTGGATACGCAGCGGGCGTTCTGAGACCGCTCGTCGGGTCATTTCGCACGCGGCAGGCGTCTTCTCTTGCCGACACCGGAAGATGCGCGACACTCGGTTCCGGGGAAGTGAGAGTGCGGGTCGCGGTTTGCTCGGACGAGTGGCCGCACCGTGCATGCCGTGCGAGTCGGCTTCGGCCGCCGCACGAAAAGGTTGGGCAGGACATGACAGAGACAGAAGAGACAGAATGGTCGGAACGTCCGGGTCGAGGCCCGGAGAGGGCTGAAGTGTCTTCCGGATCCGCGGCCGTTGGCCATCGGAACGGAAGAAGATCCTCGAATCGGGGGCCCGGCGGGATGGCGCGCGGTCTGCTGGTGGCGATCCTGGCGAGTTCGCTGCTCGCCGCACCGTCGGTCGGCATGGCGGGGGAGAAGGCCGCCGAGGTCGGGCGCGAAAGTGGTCTGGGGGCGGCTGCCGCGCTCTCCTCGCTCGTCTATGGCCCGGTCAAGCTGCTCTATGCGACTGGCGGGCTCCTCATCGGATCCTTCGCCTGGGTCTTCACCGCCGGGGATACGGAGGTCGCAGATCGCGTCTTCACGCGCTCGCTGCGAGGAACCTACGTGATCACGCCGGAAATCCTTCTCGGGGAGCAGCGTCTCGAGTTCATCGGACGGGACGTCGACGAGGAGACGGGCAGCACGCAGACCGAAGCCGTCGCTGCGGCCGACACGACGAGTACGACGACCGCCTACGACGCATCCGGTTACGACGAGATGGGTTGGTAGGTCCGGGCGGACCCGGTCCCGGACGGAGGCGGCGCCGGGGATCGCCGGGGCCGAAAGGCTCGCGGAGGGCGTGCTGGCGGCGGCGAGGCGGAAGCGTCACCATCGCGGCCGACCCATGACGGAATTCATCGCGCAAATGCCCCTGGCCTTCGCTTCCGGGCTGATCTCGGTCTTCTCGCCCTGCGTGCTGCCGTTGATGCCGGCCTATCTCTCCTTGATCTCGGGGGTGAGCGTCGCGGAGCTCAGCGCGGGCAAGACCGATCGGGCCCAGCGTGCCCGGGTGATGGAAGCCTGTCTGGGATTCGTGTCGGGCTTCTCGGCGGTCTTCATCGTCCTCGGCGCGAGTGCATTCGCGCTCGGGCGCGTGCTCCGGGTCTGGCATTTCGAGGTCTTCGGCTGGGAGGTCGGGATCGCCCAGCTCGCGGGGCTCGCCATCATCGTCTTCGGTCTGCACATGATGGGGCTGCTCAAGATCGGCTGGCTCCTGCGTGACACGCGCAGACAGATCGACCTCGGCGCCCCGGGCTTCCTGGGCTCGTTCACGGTCGGAGCGGGCTTCGGGTTCGGCTGGTCGCCCTGCATCGGCCCGATCCTGGGCGCGGTCCTGACCCTGGCGGGCAGTCGCGACACGGTCTTCGAAGGGATCACCCTGCTTGCGGTCTATTCGGCCGGTCTGGCCGTTCCCTTCCTGCTGGCGGGTTGGAGCATCGATTATTTCTTCAGCGCCTTCGCCCGGATCAAGAACCATTTCCGTGCCCTCGAGATCGGCTCGGGGCTCATGCTGGTCGCCGTGGGGGTGTTGCTGGTCACGAATCGACTGGCCTGGTTCAATGCCCATTTCACGTTCCTGGCCGATCTCGTGGTGAGGGCCGAGGAGATGCTGCAATGAGAGCGGGGCGGGGCGGGCGTCTGCTCGTCGTGATCGGCCTGGCGTTCGTGGCATGGAGTGGCTGCTTCGATTCCGACCGCGAGGCAGGCGCGGGCGCGAAGGAATCGCGGGAGGCGGCCCCAGCCCTGGATCTGCCCCTCCTCGACGGGGGCCGGATCGCGCTTTCGGAACATCGGGGCCAGACCATCATCCTGGATTTCTGGGCGACGTGGTGTCGTCCCTGCGAGGTGCAGATGCCGGTCCTGGATGAACTCTGGCGCGATCGCGATCGGGCGGCGAGGGACCTGATGATCGTCGGCGTCTCGGTCGATACCGATCCGCCCTCGAAGGTGGCCGAATGGATCGCGGAGCGCGGTTTCGCCTATCCCATCGCCATCGGCGATCAGGATCTCGCGATGCAGTACGGGATTTTCGGATTTCCGACCCTGGTCGTCATCGATCCCGGTGGGGCCATCCACACGCGGCACACGGGGGTCTGGAGTCGGCCCGAGATCGAATCCGTGCTCGACCAGATCCGTACGGAGGGGTTGGGGGAGGGCTGATTC
This sequence comes from Deltaproteobacteria bacterium, assembly GCA_011051925.1. Taxonomy (GTDB): domain Bacteria; phylum Myxococcota_A; class UBA9160; order UBA9160; family UBA4427; genus UBA4427. Next base: position 15,165 of record DRKE01000210.1, on the reverse strand, counting down.
CACAGCTCAAGTGAGCCTGGGGCGTGGTCGAAAAGACCGGGATGCCGATCCGCCCGTGGGCGGGACGGGAACGGAGGAGAGGGATCCTGGGCGCCGGAGAGACCACACAGATCCAGGTGAAGCGGGCCTTCCAGCGCAGCTTCGGGGACGGCGATGTCGTCTTCGAAGAGGGAGACGAAGGGACCGATCTCTACGTCATCCAGTCGGGTGGAATCCAGATCTTTCGCGGGGACGCGGCGGGACAGCGCGTGGTGGCGAAACTGGGGCCGGGCGATTTCTTCGGCGAGATGAGCGTCGTGCTCGGCGAGGTCCGCACGGCGCGCGCGGTCGCCGTCGGTCGGACGGAGCTGCTCGTCCTCGACGGCGAGACGCTGGAAACGATGTGTATCGAGCGTCCGGAGATCGCGATCCGCATGATCCAACGACTGGCCATCCGGCTGATCGGTGCGGAGCGACGTCTCGCAGCCCTGGGACTCGATGAACTCGTCGGGCCGCTCGTCCGCTATCTCTCGATGCACGCCGAGCCGGATCTCGAAGACGAATTGCGGATGACGACGACGCTGCGGGAGCTGGCCGAAGGCTGCGCCCTGTCCATGCAGGAAACCCATCAGGCGCTTCATCAGTTGATGGACCAGAAGTTGATCCGGCTCTCGGGGAATGAACTCGTCGCCTCGGATCGAGCGGCGCTCGAAGCCGCCATGACCCGATTCTCGAAAGCCAGCTGACGGTCGGTCCCCGGGCCGGACCTCGTTTGGCCCCACCGTGCGCCCTCAGGTAGCGTCCCGGCGTCGGAAAGGTCGGGGGGCTCGTGCGACGAGCGGTCAGCAGAGTCGGGATCAGCATGGTCGGCTTCCTTGTGGGTCTCGGCCTCTGTGCTCGGGCCTTCGCGGGACCCGACGACCGTGACCGGATGGACGAGCCCTTCGAGATCACGGCGGATCGCATCGAATACGAGGCGGATCGCGAACTCTACGTGGCCGATGGTCGCGTGCGCGTCGTCCAGGGCGAGCGGCGCCTGAGGGCGCGCTGGCTTGCCTTCAGCAGGACCACGCGGATCGGCGTGGCCGAAGGCGACGTCGAGCTCTTCGACGGGCCGGACCGGCTTCGAGCCGATTTCATGGTCTTCGACGTCGATACGCTGCAGGGGATGCTTTTCCAGGGATCGCTGGACGCCGGCAGCGACGGTTTCTTCGTTCGGGCCAGGGAACTCGTCCGCACGGGGAAGAACACCTTTACCGTGCGCGACGGTGTCTTCTCGACCTGTCGCTGCGAACCCGGCGGGCGTCTGCCCTGGGAGATCCACTCGTCGCGGGCCGAGCTCGAGCTCGGCGGATACGGCACCCTCACGAATTCGACCTTCAACATCCTGGGGATTCCCGTTCTCTGGGTTCCCTGGGCCTTCTTCCCCGTCAAGAGCGAGCGGGAGACGGGCTTCCTGCTGCCGGATTTCCTCTTTGGCGGCCGGGGCGGCGCGGGTTTCGGACTGCCCTTCTTCTGGGCAGCCGGACCGTCGCTGAACGTGACGCTCACGCCGCGCTATTTCGTCGAGCGCGGCTACAAACAGGACGTCGAACTCGAATACGTCTTCGGCGAGCGATCCGAGGGCCAGCTCTTCGCGGCCTTCCTGCGGGATCGGCAGGCCGAGCCGAACAGTCCCTTTCGTCGAGAGCGCTGGGCCGTACTCTGGGAACACGACCAGGAACTGCCCGCCGAGTGGCGATGGCAGACCGATCTGAAACTCTCCTCGGACAATCTCTACGCGGATGACTTCGTCGAGTTGCGTCGCTACCGCGCCTTTCGATTCATGGAGTCGACGACGAATCTGGCTCGCGCCTTCGGCGCGAGCGGCGGACTCGGTGGAATGCTGGGGGCCCGATATGGCGACGACCTGCAGGGCTCGACCTTCGATGATCGCGACGAGCTCCTCCTGCAGCGCCTGGTGGAGATCCGGGGCGACATCCAGCCCGGAACCCTGAAGGGCCCCTTCGGGATCGAGGCGAGGGTCGATTCCGAGCTGATCCATTTCTCCGGGCTTCGTTCGGCGGAATCCGAGTTGGCGGGTCTCGCGCCGGGCGCACCGCCCCCCCTGCGATCGGACGGTCGATTCTACGATCTGGGCTTCGACGGAAGATTCGACGGACAACCGCTCGGCGGGGAGGGGGACGGGATCTTCCAGCCCGGGGAGCCCCTCGCCGAACGAGGCACGAGACTCGTCATCCATCCCCGATTGGCCCGTTCGTTCCGATTGGGAACGCTGGCCGAGTTCGTTCCGGAGATCGGCTGGCAACAGGCGCTCTACCAGACGAATGCCCAGAAATTCGCCGAGCGTGGCCTGCTGACGGCGCGGACCGGGTTCCGCAGCCGTTTCGCGCGCGACTATCTCGGCGAGTCGGGGCGCGCCGTGCGGCATATCCTCGAGCCCCGTCTATCCTGGGCCCTGGTCTCGCAGCGTCGCCAGCGCAGCAACCCGCTCTTCGTGCCCCGGGCGTCGGTCGAGCAGTCCCGCCTGCGCGCGCTTTCCCTGGAGAACGTGACCCGGAACCCATCGGATCGGATCACGAGTACGAACCAGATCGTTCTTTCGCTGGGCCAGCGATTTTTCGTCCGCGAGCGGGCGGGCGGGACGGCGCGTCTCGAGGCGGAGCTGGTGACCGCGGTCGATTGGGACTTCTCGGACTCGAGGGGGCTCGGCAATCTCTATGTCGAGGGGCGGGTTCTTCCCATCGGTCCCGTGAGCGCCCGTGTGCGCGGCGCCTTCAATCCCGAAACCGCGCGGCTTCGGGAGGGCGAAGTCGGCCTGACGCTGCGGCTGCCGGAAGCCATCGGGTTCATCCGTGGCGCCAGCCTCACGACGAACTACCGATACCGGGGCAGTCTTCCCCGATTTTTCGAGAGCTTCCGGGGCGAGAGTTCCAGCGGTGGGAATGGAGACAGCGAACTCAACCAGCTGGACTGGAGCGCGCGGGTCGAGCTGACCTCGCGGATCCGGCTCAGCTACCGCGCGGTCTATTCGCTTGCGGAGGATGGCGGCTTCGTCCGCAATCGCGGGCTGGTCGAGTACGTTTCGAAGTGTCGCTGCTGGGGGGTCGGCGCCGTCGTCACCCAGGAACGCCATCAGGGGTTCGGCGGTGGTTTCCAGATCCGCTTCCTCGGCCTGGGCGACGAGCGCAGCAATCTCTTCGACGGGGGATTCGGAGCCGGGCTCAATTTCTAGGATGCCGCTCCGGAAGCTCGCCGTCTCTTCACAAGAGCCGGTTGGCGTGCACGCAGCGGTCCGAGACCGCGGGGGCCCGTCCCATCAGGGGCGGGGACGGGCTTCCGGGCCTGCCCACGTCCTTGCCGTGCCTTGCTGCTCCGGGGTCAAGGGCCTAGAGTAGAAGGGTTTTTGGCCATCCCCCACAGGCTTTCCCGAAGTCGCACAAGTCGCCTTCGGACGCCGCGAGATCCACGACCCGTGCTCCGCACATCTCCCGAGCAGTTCGAGAGGCTCGCCACCCAGGGAATGGGAAAGCACGTTCCCGTCGTGCGCGAGATCCTCGCCGATCTCGATACCCCGCTTTCACTCTTTCGCAAGATCGACGACGGCCAGACCGCCTTCCTGCTCGAATCGGTCGAGGGCGGGGAGAAGTGGGCGCGGTACAGCTTCCTGGGCGTCGGTGCGCGGGCCACCTTCCGGTCTCGGGGACGTCGTGTCGAGTGGACCGAGAACGGGGAGACGGAGATCCTGGAGGTGGACGGGGATCCCCTGGCGGTCCTGCGCGAACGGCTGCGGGCTTTCGATGCGGTCAAGCCCGCCGATCTGGCCCTGCCTCGTTTCATCGGTGGTGCAGTCGGGATGATCGGCTACGACTGGGTCCGCTTCGTCGAGAAGATTCCCGATTCCAATCCCGATCGGATCGGGCTGCCCGAGGCGTTCTTCGTGCTTCCCGAGTACGTCGTCGTCTACGACAACGTTCGACACACGGCCGTGATCGTCGTACATGCCGAGATCGGCCCCGACGGCGATCCGAATGAAGCCTGGGCGGAAGCGAACGGGCGGATCGAATCGATGGTCGAACGGATAAGGTCCCCGCTCGAGGCGGAGCCGCGACGATCTGTCGTCCACGCACCGATGGAAGTCGAACGCAGCATGTCGGAATCCGACTATCATGAAATCGTGAAGCGGGCGAAGGAATACATCGAGGCCGGCGACATCTTCCAGGTCGTTCTCGCGCAGCAGTTCCAGGTTCCGCTCCAGGTCGATCCCTTCACGATCTACCGGCATCTCAGGGTCATCAATCCGAGTCCCTACATGTTCTTCATCCGCATGGACGACGCGGTCCTGATCGGGGCCTCGCCCGAAATCCTCGTGAGACTCGAGGATGAGCGCGTCGACGTCCGCCCGATCGCGGGCACCCGCTGGCGGGGCGAGTCGCCCGAAGAGGACAGGCAGCTCGAACGCGATCTGTTGGCCGATCCGAAGGAGCGCGCCGAACATCTCATGCTCGTCGATCTCGGGCGCAACGACGTTGGACGCGTGGCCCGGATCGGGAGCGTCGAAGTCGATGAGTATGCCGTCGTCGAGCGCTATTCCCACGTGATGCACATCGTGTCGAACGTGCACGGACGGCTTCGCCCGGGACTCGATTGGCTCGACGTCCTGCGGGCGACCTTTCCCGCCGGCACCCTCTCGGGGGCGCCGAAGGTGCGTGCGATGGAGATCATCGACGAACTCGAGACCGTGCGGCGGAGTTTCTTCGGCGGCTGTGCCGGCTATCTCGACTACTCCGGGAATATGGACATGGCGATCACGATCCGTTCGATGGTCGTGAAGGATGGCAGGATCACCTTCGAAGCAGGTGCGGGCATCGTCGCGGATTCGGACCCCGAATACGAATTCGCGGAATGCGTGAACAAGGCGCGTGCTGTCCTGACGGCCATCGATCTGGCTCGTGAGGGCACGGACTGAATGACGGATTCGACGATGCGCCTGCTGATGATCGACAACTACGACTCCTTCACATACAACCTGGTGCAGTATCTGGGAGAGCTGGGCGCCGAGGTCGAAGTCGTTCGGAACGACGAGGTCGCGGTCGATGCGTTGCTCGCCCGCGGCGGCCATGGGCTCGTCGTTTCTCCGGGGCCCGGGACGCCTGCGGATGCGGGGATCTCGGTCGAGGCCGTTCTGCGTTTCGGCTCGGCCGGCATGCCGGTCCTGGGCGTCTGTCTTGGCCACCAATCGGTCGGGGCTGCCTTCGGGGCACGGATCATCCGGGCCCAGTCGATCATGCACGGCAAGGTCTCGACGATCGGCCACGATGGACGCGGGGTCTTCGAGGGGCTGCCCCAGGATTTCGAGGCCACGCGGTACCACTCGCTGGTGATCGATGCCTCGACGATGCCCGACGTTCTCGAGGTTTCCGCGCGAACGGCTGATGGCGAGATCATGGGGGTTCGGCACCGATCGCTCCCCATCGAGGGCGTCCAGTTCCATCCCGAGTCGATCATGACGGGAGAAGGCAAGGCGCTGCTCGGGAATTTCCTGGCCGCCTGCCGCCGATGTGGAGACGGGCGTCCGACGGAGCCGTCCCCGTGAATGCACTCCAGGCGGCCATCGCGGAGCTGGTCGAGGAGCGGAGTCCCGGGCCGGAGCGTCTGGCCGACGCGCTCGAAGAGATCATGGCCGGTCGGGCTGCGCCTTCGGCGATCGGCGGGCTCTTCGTCGCGTTGCGGATGAAGGGCGAAACCGTCGAGGAGATCATCGCGGTGGCGAAGGCCCTGCGCGCCCGGGCGACGACGGCCGAGGTGGCGGATCCCCGGACCGTCGATACCTGTGGAACCGGTGGATCGGGGATCGACACCTTCAACATCTCGACGACGGCCGCCTTCGTCGTGGCCGGTGCGGGGACGAGCGTCGCGAAACACGGGAATCGCGCGGCCACCAGCCGCTCAGGAAGCTTCGATGTCCTCGAGGCGCTCGGCGTCCGGATCGATCTTCCGATCCAGACCTGCGCGGGGATCCTCGACCGGATCGGGATCGCCCCGTTCTTCGCGAGAACGGCGCATCCCGCCTACAAGCAGGTCGCGCCGGTTCGGAGTGCACTCGGCGTGCGGACCCTGCTCAATTGTCTGGGTCCGCTGCTCTCACCCGTGGGCGCGCGATACCAGGTCGTGGGGGTCTATTCGAGGTCCCTTCTCGAACCCCTGGCCGGTGCATTGCGGGGACTCGGGGCGCGTCGGGCGCTGGTCGTCCATGGCGAAGATGGCCTGGACGAACTGACGACCACGGGGTGCAGCGATGCGGTGCTGGTCGACGGCGAGAAGGCGGCGCCCATGCGGATCGACCCCGTCCCCCTCGGACTCGAGAGGGCTCGCCTCGAGGATCTCGCGGGAGGCGATGCCCGACAGAATGCCGTTACGCTTCGGGAGATCCTGGCTGGAAAGAAGGGGCCCAGGCGGGACATCGTCCTGTTGAATGCCGCCGCAGCACTCTGGGTGGCGGAAGCGGTGCCCAGTCTCGAAGCCGGACTCGAGGCTGCGGCGAGAAGCATCGACGAAGGGGCGGCGGCGGCGAAACTCGAAGCCTTGATCGACGAAACCGGAAGGCTCGCGGCGGGGGCGACCCCGGCATGACGATCCTCGATGAGATCCTCGCCCACAAGGCGCTCGAGATCGCGGATCTGCGACGGAGATGCGACGCCGAGGCGGTCGCTCTCGAGGCAAAGTCATGCGAGCGGATGCCCCTGGGTTTCCGGAAGGCGCTTCGAACGACGACGGGGCCCTCGATCATTGGCGAGATCAAGCGCCGGTCGCCCAGCCGGGGCCTGATCCGGAAGGATTTCGATCCGGCGTCGATCGCGCAGACCTACGCCGAGGCCGGAGCGGCCTGCATCTCGGTCCTGACCGACGCGCGTTTCTTCGGCGGATCCCTGGGTGATCTCGAAAGGGTCCGCGAGGTCGTCGGGATCCCCCTGTTGCGGAAGGATTTCGTCATCGATCCGATCCAGATCGACGAGGCACGGATCGCAGGGGCCGATGCGGTCCTGCTGATCGTGGCAGCGCTCGATGGCACGCGCCTGGCGGCCCTCCACGATCACGCCCGCGGCCTGGGACTCGACGTGCTGGTCGAGGTCCATTCGGACGTCGAGTTCGATCGTGCGCGGGCGATCGGTGCGGATCTGATCGGCATCAACAACCGGGATCTGCGCAGCTTCGAGGTGGATCTCGGGACGACCGAGCGGATCGCCACGCGCGTGACCGACGCGGATCTCGTGCTCGTGGCGGAGAGTGGAATCGCGACGGCCGAAGACGTGGCGCGCCTCGAACACGCCGGCGCGGCGGGTTTTCTGGTGGGAGAGTCGTTGATGCGCCATGCCGATCCCGGTGAGGCGCTCAGGGGTTTGCGGAGGCGATCGTGACCGGAAGCGTACGAATCAAGATCTGTGGTATTCGGAGTCCTGAAGATGCCGTCGCGGCCGTCGAAGCCGGGGCCGACCTGATCGGGGTCAACTTCGTTACGGGATCGCCTCGGGAGGTCGATGTCAAGCAGGCATTGGCCATCTGCGAGGCGGTCGAGGGCACCGACGTCGAACGGGTCGCGCTCTTCCGGGACGCCACCTGGGACAAGATCGATGGCATCCTGCGCCGGGTCCCCTTCGAGCGCGTCCAGTTCCATGGCGACGAGACGGAGGAGGAAGTCGAAGCGGTCGATCTCTCGACGATCAAGGCGATTCGCGGTGCCGACCACGAGGCGGCCGAGACCTATCCCGGATCGATCCTGCTGCTCGATCATCCTCATCAGGGCGGCGGGCAGGGGCAGGCCTGGGATTGGAGCGAGGCCGAGGAACTCATCGTGAGTGGCTATGACGTGATCATCGCAGGCGGACTCACGCCGGAAAACGTGGCGGACGCACTCGCCGACGTGGGCGAGATCCCGCCCTGGGGCGTCGACGTGGCGACGGGCGTCGAGGGTCGTGACTACCGGAAGGATCCCGCGAAGATGCGGGCCTTCGTCGAGGCCGTCCGCGCACGGGAGGAAGCGATCGAGGGCGCCGCGGACAGCGAGCCCGAGGGATCGGGGGGGACGCGTTGAAGAGCGAGCCCGACGATCGGGGGATGTTCGGCGATTTCGGCGGGCGCTTCGTTCCCGAGATGCTGATCGCCGCGCTCGACGAGCTCGTCGAGCGGTCGGCCAGGATCCTCGCCGACCCCGCCTATCGCGCCGAGCTGGATGGACTTCTCGCGAACTATGCAGGTCGTCCGACGCCGCTCACGTTTGCGGAACGCTCGAGCGAGCGTTGCGGGGGTGCCCGGATCTACCTGAAACGCGAGGATCTCGCCCATACGGGTGCCCACAAGATCAACAACGTTCTCGGTCAGGCGCTCCTCGCGCGGTACATGGGAAAGAAGCGGATCATCGCCGAGACCGGTGCCGGTCAGCATGGCGTGGCGTCGGCTACTGCGGCGGCGCTGCTGGGTCTCGAATGCGAGGTCTACATGGGCGCCGAAGACATGCGGCGTCAGGCGCTGAACGTCTTCCGGATGGAATTGCTCGGTGCGAGATGCATCGCGGTCGAGAGCGGCTCACGAACGCTCAAGGACGCGATCAACGAGGCGATGCGCGACTGGGTCACGAACGTCGAGACGACCTACTACTGCATCGGCTCGGTGATGGGGCCGCATCCCTACCCGACCATGGTGCGTGATTTCCAGCGGGTGATCGGCATCGAGGCCCGTGAGCAGATTCTCGAGGTCGAGGGGCGGCTGCCGGACGCGCTCGTGGCCTGCGTGGGTGGGGGGTCGAATGCGATCGGCCTCTTCCATCCCTTCATCGGGGACGAGTCGGTCCGGTTGATCGGGGTCGAACCTGGCGGCGAGGGCATCGCTTCGGGCCGTCATGGAGCGACGATCACGACGGGTGTGCCCGGAATCTTCCATGGCAAGCGGACCCTCGTTCTTTCCGACGATGACGGTCAGATCTTTCCCGCTCACTCGATCTCCGCCGGTCTCGACTATCCCGGGGTCGGTCCGGAGCACGCGTGGCTGCACGAGGTCGGACGTGCGGAATACGTGGTCGCGACCGACGACGAGGCACTCGAGGCCTTTCAGCTTCTTTCCCGGAGCGAGGGCATCATTCCGGCGCTCGAGAGTGCCCATGCCATCGCCCATGCCCTGAAGATCGCGCCCACGATGTCGCGGGATGCGATTCTTCTCGTGAATCTCTCGGGTCGCGGGGACAAGGACGTCGACGAGGTTCGGAAGATCCTCGCTTCACGCCGGAAGGAGCCGTCTTGATGGCGCGTGCTGAGGGCCGCATCGCCGAGCGGTTCCGGATGTTGGGGGCCAAGGGCGAGGCAGCCCTGATCCCCTTTCTCACGGCAGGGGATCCCGACCTCGACACGACGGAGGCGCTCGTGCTGGCGATGGCGGGGGCCGGAGCGGATCTGATCGAATTGGGGATTCCCTTCTCGGATCCGACCGCGGAAGGCCCCACGATCCAGCGTTCCAGCGCGCGAGCGCTCGCGCGGGGGACCCATCTGCGGTCGATCCTCCGACTCGTCGAGCGGGTCCGATCGCGTGTCGAACAACCGATCATCCTGATGGGGTATGCGAATCCGGTCCATGCGATGGGCGCCGAGGCCTTCGCGAAGGCGGCGAGGGAGGTCGGCGTCGACGGCGTCATCATTCCCGACCTCACGCCCGAGGATGGCGCGCCCTATCTCGACCCTTGTCGCGCCCGGGGAATCGATCCCATCCTGCTCGCGGCGCCGACGACGCCGCGGGAGCGGCTCGAGATGCTCGTGCGCGAGACCCGTGGGTTCCTCTACTACGTCTCCCTGCAAGGCGTGACGGGTGCCCGGGCCAGCGTCGGACGGGGAATCGAGGAAAGGGTCCGTCTGGCGCAGTCTCTTGGCGACGTGCCCGTCTGCGTTGGATTCGGAGTGGCGACTCCGGAGCATGCCCGGGAGATCGGCGCCTACGCGGACGGTGTCGTCGTGGGCAGCGCGATCGTGGACACGATCGAATCGGCGATGCGGGATGTCTCGAAGGACAGCTCCGCGCGGGCGAGGGCCGTCGACGAGGTCGGCCGCTTCGTCGAGGCGCTCAAGAAGCCGCTGCGCCGCTGAGTCGGCCCCCGGTCAACCCACGCACCAGTTCTTCGACCTGCCGGCGGGTTTCGTCGATCGATCCGGAATTGTCGATCATGTAGTCGGCCAGCTCTCGTTTCCGGTCGATGGGGAGCTGGGCTGCGATGCGTCGCTCGGCCTCCTCCCGCGTGCAGCCGTCCCGAGCCATCGTTCGTTGGATCTGGGTTTCCGGATCGACCCAGACGCAGACGGTCGCATCGAAATCCATCAGCGCGCCACTTCCGCGTCCGTTCAGGCGACCTTCGAAGAGCAGGGGGATGTCGAGCACGACGAGGGGAACGCCTTCGTCGACCGCCTGCTTCGCGCGGCGCATCATTTCGGCGATGACGGGGGGATGCACGATCGCGCCGAGTCGGGCGCGTGCCTCGTCGTCACGGAACACGATCGCGCCGAGTGCCTCCCGATCGAGGGAGCCGTCCGCGGCGATCACGTCATCCCCGAAGGTCGCGGCGATCTCCGCGAGCATCGGTTGACCGGCAGCCTGCATCTCGTGGACGAGGGCGTCCGCGTCGATGGTGACCGCACCGAGTTCGTCGAGGATTCGCGTGACCGTGCTCTTGCCCGATCCGATGCCGCCGGAGAGTCCGAGAATGACCGTCATGCGGACAGGATCGCGAAGTCGCGAGTCGGACTCAAGCGTCCCGGGATGAATCCGATCCGGCGATGATCACGCAGTTCTTGCCCGCCGCCTTGGCCTGGTAGAGCGCCCGGTCGGCCTCCGCGAAGAATTCCCGTCGACTGCCATTGAAGGTCGCGACGCCGAGGGAGATCGTGATCTCGATCGGTTTCATCCCGTCGCCGATGATGAGGCGGGTCGATTCGACGGCCATGCGGATCTTCTCGGCCAGATGGACCGCGCCCGCGAGGTCGGTATTCGGCATCAGGATCACGAACTCCTCGCCTCCATAGCGGGCGATCAGGTCGGATTCCCGGGCCGAGTCGTTCATGATCGAGGCGAGACTCATCAGGACTTCGTCCCCCGCAGCGTGGCCATGGGTGTCGTTCAGGAGCTTGAAGTCGTCGATGTCGAGCAGGATCATCGAGAGCGGCGCCTGGGTCCGTTTGATCCGCTTGATCTCGCGCACGAGATGGTCCTGGAAGTAGCGATGGTTGTGGAGTTTGGTGAGGCCATCCGTGATCGAGAGCTGGGAGAGGATCTCGTTGGCGCGTTGGAGTTCCTCGTTCTGTTCAGCCAGGCGCAAGCGGTCCTGTTCGATCTCGAGCTGACTGTTCCGCAGCTTCTCCATCATGTCGTTGAAGGTTCTCGTGAGCAGGCCGAGTTCATCGTCATTGTTGTCCGGAAGCGGGATCTGGTAGTCGACGTTTCCCTCCGTGATCCGCCGGGCGCCCTCGGAGAGGGCTTCGATCGGCTTCATGATCGCGAGGGTGATCTTGTAGGCGAGAACACTGAAGAGAAGGATGATGCAGACATCGACGATGAAGATCTGGCGGGTGATGGCGATGGCCGGTGCGAAGGCTCGGGCATGCTCGACCTCGGCCGCGAGCTTCCAGTCGGTGTCCCCGAGTGGCGAGAGTCCCCCGACCAGGCGTTGGCCGTCGGGATCCCGATAGTCGGCGAGGGAACGGTCGTGGGGAGGCAGGAAATCCGTCAGGGGAAGACGGTCTCCGATCCGCGAGTCGGCGCCGGCCCCGGTCGCCAGGATCACGCGTCCACCGGCGTCGGTGAGGAGCAGTCGGAGGCCATGAAGTTCTCGGCCCGGCGACTGGAGCATCTCGAGCAGCGCCGCACGCGAAAGACATCCCGAGAGTGTGGCCCGGGGTCGTTCATGATCCGCCCCGAATCCGATCCGTGTCGAAAGACAGCCCGACGACTGCCGCGAAGGGTCGTTCTGGCCGGAGCGCAGCGTGAATTCGTCGAAATAGCCGCGGAGCCCGGCCGGGGGATCGGGCAGGTCGTTCGACGTGCCTGGCTCGAGGGGGGACTCCGCCGTCTCGAGGTCCGCGGCGACCCAACGGCGACTCGAGAAGGGTTGTCGCTCGAGGTCCGCGAGACTGCCTTCCAGGGCCCGACGCCATCCCGTTCCGGGCGCCGTGGCTTTCTCGAGGGCCGTCGCCGCCTCGTCCATCCAGGTTTCCAGGCTCCGCCTCCGGGCTTCGACGATCGAGTGGATCCGTTCCCGGGTTCGCTGTCGCACGTCCTGATGGATCGCGCCGACGCTGAGCCAGCTCACGACCAGGGCCGTCAGCAGAGTCGACAGGAAGACGCAGAGGATGATCCGCGTCGAAACGCTCTTCAGCGGGGCATGGCGGCGGACGTGCTTCGTCGAAGTGCCGGTTTGAGGGTGCGGCGGACTCATCGTGCCTCGGGCTGGATCATTCGTCCATCGTATCGTCCACCGGTCGCGTTCCCTTGAATCGGGGCCGGCGTTGAAAACCTCGTGTTTACAGCCACTTAGGAAGACACTGGCGCAATGTCGGCGGATTCTCGGGGGGATCGGGCAGCGAATTGGGTAAGCCCTTGCTTTTAGAGGGAAAACCGTCCGCGCCGAATTGCGGCACGGAGGCCCGTCCGATATGATGCGCCTGCAAATTCAGGGGGTTAGCTACTTTTCCCCGATCCGAACCGTCCGCGTGGGTCGGGGGAGCCATCCCGATCCGCGTCGCGTCGAGCGATTCGTTCGAAGGCCGAACGTGATTCCCTCGATCGGGCATAGCCGTCAGGATGTCGCCACGGGTCGGCCGGCCGCGAACCACGCGCCGGGAACCATGTGGCCGGGGACCGCCCGCGATGTCGCAAGCGAAGCAGACCGACGGCGAGCGCGTCGTGGCTCAGGACGCGAGCCCCGAGATCGCGGAAGCCCTGTCCTCGATGCGAGCCGAGATCGACTCGATCGATCGGGAGATCCTGGGCCTGCTGAACCGCCGCGCCCATTGCGTCAAGCGCGTGGGCGACCTGAAGCAGGGCGGGCGGATGGGGCCGATCTATGTCGCGGCGCGCGAACGCGACCTCGTCCACTCGCTGATGGAGAACAACCCGGGGCCCTTCCCGAATGCCGCGATTCCCCACGTCTACAGGGAGATCATCTCGGCGACGCGTTCCCTCGAAGAACGGGTCCGGGTCGCCTTCCTCGGACCGGACGGCACGTTCAGTCATCAGGCCGCGAGTCGCCAGTTCGGCGCCCAGGTGGATCTCGTCCCGGTCACGACGCTCCGCGACGTCTTCACGTTGACCGAAAGGGGCGATACCCATTTCGGCGTGGTTCCGGTCGAGAACACGATCGAAGGACCCATCACCGTCACCTTCGATGCCCTGGTCGAGACCGATGTGACGATCTGCAGCGAGATCAAGCTCGAGATCTCACAACACCTGATGTCCCGCACCGGCCGTCTGCAGGACATCCAGAAGGTCGCTTCCCACCCGCAACCGCTGGCCCAATGTCGCGGCTGGCTGGATGCGAATCTCCATGGAATCGAAACGATCGAGACGACGAGCACGGCGGCGGCGGCCCAGCTCGCCCATGCGGACGAAAAGGTGGCTTCGATCGGCTCCGAGGTGACCGCCGAGGTCTACGATCTGCTGACGATCGCATCGGGGATCGAGGACCATCGCGGGAACACCACGCGTTTTCTCGTGGTCGGACGCGAGACCCCGGCTCCGTCGGGCCAGGATCTCACGAGTGCGATCTTCACCGTTCGCCGTGACCAGTCGGGTGCGCTTCACGACCTGCTGGGTCCCTTCGCGAGACATGGGGTCAATCTGACGGCCGTGCAGTCTCGACCGATGAAGGGAAAGCCCTGGGAGTACAATTTCATCGTCGATCTCGAGGGCCACCAGGACGAACCCGACGTGCGACGCGCCCTCGATGAAGCGGCCGAGATCGCGGCCTCGTACAAGGTCCTGGGTTCTTTTCCGAGGGCGCTCGAGGTGATCGGGGCACGTGAGGAGGCAGTGGAGCGATGAGTCTGGCCGATCTCGTCAGGCCGCATATCCGGAATCTGGCGCCCTACGAGCCGGGCAAGCCGATGGAAGAACTCGAGCGGGAACTCGGGATCCGCGAGTCGATCAAGCTCGCTTCCAACGAGAATCCCCTGGGCCCCTCGCCCCGCGCGGTCGAAGCGATGCGAAACGCCGCGGGCGAGATCCACCGCTATCCGGACGGCGCGTGCTTCGCGCTTCGGGCAGCGCTTTCCGCGCGGCTGGGCGTCGCGGAAGACCAGCTCGTCTTCGGCTGCGGCGGGGACGAGATCCTGGAACTCGTCGCCAAGACGCTGCTCGGGCCGGGGGACGAGGTCGTTCATGCCTGGCCTTCCTTCGCGATGTACCCGATCGTGATCCAGGGGATGGGCGCGCGGAGCGTGGCGGTTCCCCTCGATGCGGATTTCGTGCACGATCTCGACGCGATGGCCGCTGCGATCACGGATCGAACGCGCATCGTGATGCTCTGCAATCCCAACAACCCGACGGGGACGAGCTTCGGGGCCCGCGCTTTCGACCGCTTCGTGGGCGCGTTGCCCGACGATGTCGTGCTGGTCGTCGACGAGGCGTATTTCGAATTCAATCGCCGTGACGACTTTCCGGACGTTCTCGCGCTCACGGCTTCGCGGCCGGGAACGCTGGTCCTGCGGACCTTCTCGAAGATCCATGGTCTGGCCGGCATCCGGATCGGCTATGGCGTCTGCGATCCCGGGTTGGCGAGCTACCTCGAGCGGGCGCGTCATCCCTTCAACGTCAATCGGATGGCCGAGGTGGCCGCTCTCGCGGCACTCGACGACCGTGATCACGTCCGGCGTACACTCGAGAACAACGAGCTGGGGGTCGAGTATCTCTCGTCCGAGCTCGGACGGATGGGGATCGAAACCTGGCCGACTGACGCGAATTTCATCCTCGCGAGGACGGGGCCCGACGTCTTCGACGCGCTGCTGGCGAAGGGGGTGATCGTCCGGCCGATGACCGGCTTCGGCCTGGCGGAATACGTGCGGATCTCGATCGGGCTGCCCGAGGAGAACGAACGCCTGATCAAGTCCCTTGCCGAGATCCGGGCGGCAGGAGGTGAAGCGTGATGGGCGTCGAACCCTT
>DRKE01000209.1 GCA_011051925.1 Deltaproteobacteria bacterium | reverse complement strand
CTCGAACGGGTTCGGGAGATGACCGAGGGGGACTCCGGACTCGACGGGGATCTCTGGCGCCGGATGGCCGAGCTGGGCTGGGTCGGCATGTGCATTCCCGAGGAGTACGGCGGAGCGGGCCTCGATCTCGAGACGTTGCTCGTCGTCCTCGAGGAGACCGGGCGATCGCTGCTTCCCTCGCCGCTTCTTTCGACCCTTCTCGCCGCCAAGGCGATCGAACGATCCGGCAATGAGGAACAGAAGGCGCGATGGCTGCCGACGCTCGCCGACGGCTCGAAGACGGGTACGCTGGCCTTTCTCGAGCGAAGCGACTCATGGACACCGGAAGGTGTCGAGCTGGTCGCGAAGCCCGATGGAAACGAGTGGGTCCTGTCGGGCGAGAAGCTCTTCGTGACCGACGCGGGTGCCGCGGATCTCTTCGTCGTCGTCGTGCGAAGCGGTTCGGATGGGTCGGCCATCTCGCTGGTCGTCGTCGAGCGGGAAACGCCCGGTCTTTCGGCCGAGGATTTCGACGGCATGGACCTCACGAAGCGGTCGGGGCGTCTCAGGCTCGATGGCGTCAGGGTGGGCGCGGATTGCGTGTTGGGCGAGGCGGGTCGGGCCTGGCCCGCGACGCAGTGGCTGCTCGATCTGGGCGCCGCGCTCGTGACCGCCGAGGCCGTCGGCGCCGCCGAAGCGGCCCTTCAGCTGACGACGGAGTTCGCGAAGCAGCGGGTCCAGTTCGATCAGCCCATCGGTCGTTTCCAGGGCGTGAAACATCCGCTGGCCGAGATCTACGTCGATGTCGAATCATTCCGGTCGCTCGTCTACTACGCGATCTGGGCACTCGATCAGGATGCGGACGACGCGCCACTCGCCGTTTCCCGTGCGAAGGCCTATTGCGCGGATGCCTTTCCGGCGGCGGGCATCATGGGTGTCCAGCTCCATGGCGGCGTCGGATATACCTGGGAGTACGACATCCAGCTCTATCTGAAGCGTTCGAAATGGGTTCGACCGATGTTCGGCGACGCGGACCATCACTACGAGCGCATCGCGCGAATGGGAGGTCTCTAGGGAGCGATGGATTTTCAACTTTCTCCGGAAGAAGAAGCTTTTCGCGACGAAGTTCGGGCCTTCCTCGACGAATACCTGCCCGAGGGCGTCGAGCGCACGCCCGAATGGAACGAGAAGTGGCTGCGCGCGATCCGGGAGAAGCGCTGGGTCGGGTTCTCGTGGCCGAAAGAGGTCGGGGGCGGTGGGGGCTCGATCATGGAGCAGGTCATCCTGAAGGACGAGATGGCTCGTCGTCGGGCGCCCGCTCTCGGCTCCTGTTTTATGGGGCTCGCCTGGGTGGGTCCGTCGATCATCCAGTACGGCACCGAGGAACAGAAACAGAAATACATTCCCGATATCCTCGACGGGAAATACCAGTGGTGCACGGGATATTCCGAACCGGATTCGGGTTCGGATCTCGCGAGCCTCAAGTGTCGATGCGAGCGGGACGGCGACGAATACGTCGTGAACGGGCAGAAGATCTGGACCTCGATCGCGATGTGGTCGAAGATGATGATCCTGCTCGTACGGACCGATGCGGCCGTCGAATCGAAGCACGACGGCATCACCTGCCTGCTCGTCGAGATGGATTCGCCGGGAATCGAGGTCCGGCCGATCAAGAACATGAGCGGTGGAGCGATGTTTGCCGAGGTGTTCTTCGACAACGTGCGGGTTCCGGTCGAGAATCGATTGGGCGAAGAGGGTGAGGGTTGGAAGGTCACGATCTCGGCGCTCGCCTCGGAACGATCGAGCATCGCCGAAGTCCATGGATTGGTCCGCAAGATCGCCGACGTGAAGGAACTCGCGAAGAAGACCGTTCGGGGAGGACGCGCGATGAGCGAGGATCCCGGTATCCGACGGCGTATCGCGGAGGCGGAGACGAAGATCGAGGCGATGCGCCTGAACGGCATGCGCTTCCTGACGAAACAGTTGAAGGGCGAGCCGCTCGGCTCCGAGACCTCGATCAACAAGCTCCATCGCGCCGACCTCGAGGTCGGACTGGGTGAGCTGGCGCTGGAGATCCTGGGATCCTCGGCGACGTTGATGAGTGGAGAGGATCCCGCGGTCGACGGCGGAGCCTGGGCGCGATTCTCCCTCAACTGGCCCGAGGTCGTGATCGGCGGTGGAACACCCAACATCCAGAAGAACATCATCGCCGAGCGGATCCTCGGACTACCGAAGGACTGACCCATGCGTGACGCCCTGGAGGCCCGGCTGCGCGAGGCACTCGATCCGACCCATCTGGAGGTGATCGACGAGTCCCATCTGCATGCGGGCCACGCCGGCGCGCGGGAGGGCGGGGGCCACTACCGGGCGATCATCGTTTCCGAGAGGTTCGCCGGATTGAATCGCGTTCGCGCCCAGCAACTCGTCTACGGCCTGGTGGCGGACTGGATGGGCCGGGAGATCCATGCGCTCAGCATGAAGACGTATACGCCGGCAGCGTGGAGCGTGGAGACGGAGTAGGGAAGGGGCGGCGTCGCGATCGTATTGTTCGCGCCTTCGAAAAGGGGCAATGACTGCTGGGTTCGGGGACGGCAGGCAGTCCATCCAGTCGATGAATCCGCCAGAGGAACGCATGCGGTCCGATCATCGGCCCCGTACTCTCCTCATCGCCCTCCTTCTGTTCGTCACTCGTGCCGGAACCGAAGACGGAACGGTGTCGGCGCGAGAAGAGAGCCCACGGTCGGAAGCGACCCGTATCGAACTCGATCCAGGCGTCCAGGAGCGGCTCCTGGCGAGGCTTTCCGCGCTCGCGGCAGGACTCACGCCCGTCGGGTCGGGCGGAGGGACTTGAAGCGGCTCCTGGGCGGTGCTCCCGACGCCGTGCGCGACGCGCCGAAGGCCTCGACATCACTCCGGACAGGGTCCGCCTGGACGGGCGTCAGCCGTCATGATCGGATTCTTCGATCCGAAGACCTGAGGGACACCGCCCCCGCCAGCTCCTCGAGCAATGCTTCCGTTTCCTTGAAGCCGATGCATCCGTCGGTGATCGAGAGGCCGTATCGAAGGGCCTTTCCGGGGTGCCAATCCTGCCGACCGGCGCGGAGATGGCTTTCGAGCATGATGCCCATGATCCGCTTCGAACCGGCGCGGATCTGTGAGACGATCTCCCGGAGGACATCACCCTGACGGGTCGGATCCTTCCTCGAGTTGCCGTGGGAGCAGTCGACGAGTACGCCGCGGCCCTTCAGCCCGGCACCGATCGTTTCGATGCTCTTTTCGTCGAAGTTGGTTTCGTTCCGACCACCCCGGAGGACGACGTGCGTATCGGGATTGCCCGCCGTTCGGACGATCGCGGCGGTACCGTCGGAACGGATCCCGAGGAAGCTATGGGGATGGGCCGCGGCGACGGTCGCTTCGAGGGCGACGGGAAAGGATCCGTCGGTTCCGTTCTTGAATCCGACGGGCATCGACAGGCCGCTGGCCATTTCGCGATGGGTCTGGCTTTCCGTCGTGCGCGCGCCGATCGCGGCCCAGGACATGGCATCGGCCAGGTATTGGGGCGAGATCGGATCGAGGAACTCCGTCGCGCAGGGCAGCCCGAGATCGTTGATCTCCAGAACGAGTCTGCGGGCGACCGAGAGGCCCTCCGCCATCAGGCAGGAACCGTCGAGGCGTGGATCGTTCACGAGCCCCTTCCAGCCGACCGTCGTGCGGGGTTTTTCGAAATAGGTCCGCATCACGAGGATCAACCGATCTTCGAGTCGCCGCGCGAGGGGCAGGAGTCGCTCCGCGTATTCGAGCGCTGATTCGGGATCGTGAAGGGAACAGGGGCCGACGATGGCGACCTGGCGTCGCTGATCGCGTCCGTGCAGGACGTCGCGAATCGCGTCGCGCGTTTCCAGGACGACCCGCGTGGCGGCAGGCGAGATCGGATGGACGATCTTCAGTTGCGCGGGCGTGGGAAGCGTTTCGATTCCGATGAGGTTGCGGTCTTCCAGCGAACTCATGTGGCGATCTCCGTTTGGCTCCGTTCGTTCCCTCGGGTCCCGTCCGGCCTGACGCGCAGGGACGCCGGCGTTCGGTCCGGAAAGCGGGCCCCGGAACGAAAACGGCCCCGAGAGATCGTTCTCTCGGGGCCGGAAAAGCGTTCGATGCCGATCCTAGTTCTCGACACACCTCACTTCGGCCCCGGGGCTGAACCAGCCCCGACCGAAGAAATAGAAAAAGGCGTGCGCGAAGATCGGATTCGTCATGTCGGATTCCTGATGTACCTCATCATGGCGTGCTGGGCAAGTTGCCGCCCTGCCGTCCGACTCGCTTTCAGAGAACGAAATCCTCGAGCCAGCGTCGCAGCGAGACGCGGAAGCCGGCCGCGTTCTTGTGGCCACCGCCCCCGTATTCCAGCGCGACCTTCGAGACGTCGACCTCGCCGATCGAATAGAGGGTGGCAAAGACTTCCGCGCCCTCGACCCGGTAGACCAGCCCCCAGGATTCTCCGTATCGCGCACGCTGGGCCAGGCGATGGCCGATCTGGGCCCGGTTGGTCGAAGCGTTGACGGCCTCGATCCGACGGGTTCCGAGCGCGACGGGCTTCGCGTGGTCGAGGCGACGCTCCACTTCCATGCGATTCGCGCGCAGGATCGGTCGGCCTTCAGCCACGAGGCTTTCGATCTTCTCGGCGGCGAGTCGATCCCAGACGTCGAATTCCCGGGGATACGATGCGATCGCGGCGTTGACGGCATCCGAGTCGGGAAGGGCCCAGTTCCAGAGGTCCTGGTCTTCGACGTATCGGAGCAGGTCGGGAAGCGCTTCGTCGGATCGGAAATGGTTCCAGGCCAGGACCGCACCCGAATGGCCGAGATCGAAATGGAGTTCATGTCCCTCGGCTTCCAGCTCGTTCACGAGAGCCGGGTCGCTGCAAAGGCGGTCTCTCGCCGTCACATGATGGTCGAGAATGACGATCTGGCCCGCGACCCGCGCGAGCTCCAGGAGTTCGTCCCGTCCGGGTGCGATGTCGACGAAGGCCACCAGGGCGTCTTCGCACTCGCCCATCCGGACCCGGTCTTCATGGCCGCGCGCGATGTAGCGCGCCTCTTCGCCCCAGGCGCCCCGAACGGACCAGGCGGCCCCGAAGCCGTCCGGGCAACCGGCGTGGTAGAAGCAGAATTTCCTCACGATGTCACGATCCCGGGTCCTTCGTCGCTGGGGGTCGGGGCCGGCAGCGTCTGCCAGGGGTGGCGTCCGTTGCGGGTGGTGCCCACTGCCGATCTTCTCGGCCGACCACGCTCGACGCTGATGGGTTCTTCTCCGGCTCCGTCCTGTTCCGCCCGATCCCGCCCGCTGGGATCCGGCCTCGGCCGGTCGGGTTCGCGACGATGGGAAACCCATTGTAGCGGGCGGAACGCCACCGCGAATCGCTTTCTCCGGTCTGTGAATCATGACTCGGGTCGGCGGCTGGGGTAGTCTCGTCCGCTCCGGAGAAATCGATGTTCCAACCCTCCCTGCGCATCGCCCTGGCGGCTCTGGATCGGTCGATCCCGGAGACGGACTGGCTGCGGATCGTCGAGGCGCTGCATGCCGAGCCCGGGTTCTGGTGGCTCGACAGCGCGCGCGCGGATTCCGGCCTGGGACGCTGCTCGTTCGCAGGCGCCGATCCCTATCTCCGCCTGGAGGCCAGGGGCACGGAAGTCGAGATCGACGTCCGTCGCGCCGTGCGCCCCGGCCTCGCCCGGGGATTCCATCGGATCGAGGCAGATCCCATCGAGTGTGCCCGGTCGCTGCTGCCCCGGGCGGATTCGCTGATCTATTCGACGCGCGTGGCCTCGGCTTCCTGCTTGCCGGGGTCGCGAGACCCCTCACCCTGGCATGAAGTGGCGGGGCTTTCGGCAGGGCTCGAGCTTCCCTTTCTCGGCGGTGCCGTCGGCTATTTCGGCTACGAGCTCGCGCGGGTGATCGAGCCTCGCCTGCGATTCGGGAATCGCGACGATCTCGCCTTGCCCGACCTGTCCCTGGCCTTCGTCGATCGGATCGTGGCCTACGAACACGCGACCGAACGACTCTGGGTCATCGGACTCGGTTTCGGGGGACGGGACGGATCGACGGGATCGGGCGTTCGGGATACGGCCGTCCGGCGCTCGCGTGCCGTGGTCGATGATCTGTCGCGGTGGATCGACGAGGTGCTCGCGCAGAAGCGGACGATGCCTTCGGATACGAAGCGTGCGGATCTCGAAGAAGCGGGCCATGCCCGTCCGATTCCAGCGCTCTCCACCTCGGATGCCAGCGGCTACACGAAGGCCGTCGATCGGATTCTCGAAGAGATCGCGCTCGGAAACGTCTACCAGGCGAATTTCAGCCAGCGTCTGTCCATCGAAGCCCCGATCGACCCATGGACGATCTATCGCGCGCTTCGACATCGGAATCCTGCCCCTTTCGGCGCGTATCTCGCATTGCCCGACGGCGCGGTGCTGTCGAGTTCTCCCGAGCGTTTTCTTCGCATGGACGCCGCACGACGGATCGAGAGCCGTCCGATCAAGGGAACGCGGCCGCGGGGCGACGACGGGATCGAAGACGCGCGGCTCGCGCATGAACTCCGGTCGAGCGAGAAGGATCGGGCCGAGAACCTGATGATCGTCGATCTGGTCCGAAATGATCTGGGGCGGGTCTGCGCGCCGGGTTCGATCGACGTGCCCGAGCTGATGAAGGTCGAAGCGT
>DRKE01000208.1 GCA_011051925.1 Deltaproteobacteria bacterium | reverse complement strand
GATCGGGTTTCCGCACGTGACGTTGATTCCGGGTCTGCTCGAGAACCAGCTGGGCCGACCGGCCGAGGAGCTCACCCGTTTCGCCTTCTTCTCGGCGCTTGGCGCTCTCGTCGCGAGCCTCGCCGTCGCGCGCCACGCCGACTCGACCCGGGCGACCCGGATCTACAGCGCCTTTGCGATCGCCTTCGGGATCAGCCTGATGCTGTTGTCGCAGATGCCGGGATTCATCTCGGCCATGCTGTGGATGAGCGTGGTCGGCGCGGCCAGTGGCGGCTTCCATGCGCTGAACGGTGCCGTGATCGCTCTCGAGACCGATCCGGCCTACATGGGGCGGGTGGTTTCGATCAGCATGCTCTCGTTCGCGGGTTTCAACCTGACCTCGCTTCCGCTCGGGATGCTGGCCGATCGTTTCGGAGAGCGCTCGGTCCTTCTGGGCATGGGCGGGGGCGTCTTGATCGTCTCGCTCTGGATGGGGGCGATCGTCCTGCACGATTCTCGCGCGAAGCTCGCCCGGGCCGGGAGCGGGATCCGATGAAGGCTGAGGATCTCGTTCCCTGCGAAACCTGGATCGAGGCGCTGCTCGCGCCGCATGCGATCGAGGTCCGGGAGCGCGGGCTGGTTCTTCGCCGGGATTTCGGCGATCGGCCATGGATGCGACGCGGGTCGGCCAGTGAAGCCGCCCTGAAGCGCCTTTTCCTCTTCGTGTTCGCGACCGTGCCCGACGGCTGCGAGATCTATCTGGCCACGCTGCGGAGTCCCGCGCCCGTTTCCGCCCTCGGGACGGGCATGCTCGCGCTCCGATGGCAGGTGGCCGGACGCGAGAACAGAGGGTCCGGGGACGGACCGATCGCGCTCCGGCCCGTGGCCGGCGACGCGACGAAGCATGTCGATTCGAGATCCGCCCGGGATCTGGCCCTGGCCTTCTCCCGGGCGGATTGGGATTTCGAACTCTCGAGGACTGCGGACGATCGCGAACTGTGGGCGCGGGTGACCTTTTCGTGAGCGGCCTCTCCTGGAACAACGTCTCGGGCCCGCGCCGGATGGGGTCGAGTCCGACGATTTCCCGGGAAGGTCGTATCCAGATCGATCGAACGAGCGTATCCCTCCAGGATCGGGGAAAAGACGGACCCGACAGGCAGACGACCGGCAAGGCGGCGACGACCGCAGCGAAGGGACGGACCGAATCATGATCTCACCGATGACCCGGAACGAAGAAGCCCCCGACGAGGCCGCCGAGCGTATGCCCTACGCGAAGATCCTGCTGGGTCTCATCGGCCTCGTCGCGCTCGTCTATCTCGGGCGGCGAGCGGGGGCCCAGGTGCCGGCTTTCGCGGAATGGGTCGACGGGCTCGGTGCGATCGGACCGATCGTCTTCATCCTGGGATACGCCCTCGCGGTCGTCGCCTTCATTCCCGGCTCGATTCTCACGCTCGCTTCCGGCGCGATCTTCGGGCTCCTCGAAGGAACGCTCTACGTCTTCATCGCCGCGGTGGCCGGATCGACCCTCGCCTTCCTGCTGGCGCGACACGTCGCGCGGTCCGCGATCGAGCGACGAATCGAGGGGGACGCTCGATTCGCCGCGATCGACCGGGCGATCGGGGAGGAGGGACGGAAGATCGTCTTCCTGCTGAGGCTTTCTCCGGTCTTCCCCTTCAATCTCCTGAATTATTTCCTGGGGCTCACGAGGGTCCGGCTCGTCGACTATGTCATCGCTTCGATCGGCATGCTGCCCGGAACACTGCTCTATGTCTACGCCGGCAAGGTGGCGGGAGACGTGGCGGCCATCGCGGGCGGAAATGCTCCGCAAAAGGGGGTCGGCGATTGGGTCGTTCTCGTCCTCGGCCTGGTGGCCACCGCCGTGGTCACGGTCTACGTGACCCGCATCGCGCGGCGGGCGCTGGCGGCGGCGACGGGCGAAGAGACGAGGGCGGGGACGACCGGAGGCGCGCTGGACGACGGGCAGGAAGATATGAACGAAGAAGGGCGCGACACGCGTCGAGGAGATCTCCCGAAATGACGAGTCCCATCCGACTGGAACCCGCCGATGAATGGAACGAACGCCTTCTGCGAAACGTGCATCCGCCCGATTGGGTCAACCCCACACCGCAAGGGCGATACAACCTCGTCGTGATCGGTGCGGGAACGGGCGGCCTGATCACGGCGCTCATCGCCTCGAGCCTGGGTGCGAAGGTCGCCCTCGTCGAGCGTCACCTGATGGGAGGAGATTGCCTGAACGTCGGCTGCGTGCCCTCGAAGGCGCTGATCCGAGGGGCGCAGATCCTTCACGAGGCACGGGAGGCGCGTCGTCTGGGGATGCCGGTCTCCGAGACCGACCTGGGCGACTTCGGGGCGGTCATGCGACGCATGCGCGAGATCCGTGCGCGCATCAGCGACGAGGACTCGGCCGAGCGGTATTCGAAGGAATTCGGCGTCGATGTCTTTCTCGGCGATGCACGGTTCGTCGGAGAGGGGCAGGTCGAAGTCGCTGGCCAGATCCTCGAAACCGGGAAGTCGGTCATCGCGACCGGAGCCCGGGCGATCGCGCCGCCGATCGAGGGACTCGCCGAGGCCGGCTATCTCGACAACGAGACCGTCTTCGACCTCACCGAGCGGCCCCGGCGCCTCGCCGTGATCGGGGCCGGTCCGATCGGTTGCGAGCTGGCCCAGGCCTTTCGGCGACTGGGCTCCGAGGTCCATCTCCTCGAGCGCATGGATCAGATCCTTACCCGGGAAGATCCGGATGCCGCCGCCATCGTGCAGGACGTCTTCGATCGCGAGGGCATCGAGATGATCTTCGAGTGCAACATCGATCGGGTCGAGAGGCGGGACGACGAACGCGTGATCCAGCTGACGTGTCCGGCCCTGGGTTCCCGGGAGCTCGTCGTCGACCAGATCCTGGTCGGGGCGGGCCGGGCGCCGAACGTCGAGGGGCTCGGACTCGAAAGCGTGGGTGTCGAGTTCGACGTGCGCAGCGGCGTGAAGGTCGACGATTCGCTGCGAACGACGAATCCACGGATCTGGGCGGTCGGGGACGTCTGCATGCAGTGGAAGTTCACGCATGCGGCGGACGCGGCGGCGAAGATCGTCGTGCAGAACGCGCTCTTCGCCGTGGGCCCCTTCGGACGCCGGAAGCTGTCGGATCTGCTGATGCCCTGGTGCACGTACACGGAGCCCGAGATCGCCCATGTCGGCATGTACGCCCATGACGCCAGGAAGAAGGGGCTGGCGATCGACACCTATCGGGTTCCGATCGCCGATGCGAATCGGGCGGTGACGGACGGGCAGGAAGAAGGCCTCGTGAAGGTGCATGTCAAGAAGGGAAGCGACGAGATCGTCGGGGCGACGATCGTCGCGGCCCACGCGGGGGATCTCGTGACCCAGTTCACGATGGCGATCCGGCACGGTATCGGCCTGGGCGCCTTCACCGACATCATCTACCCGTACCCGACCCAGGGCGAGGCGATCAAGCGTGCCGCGGGTGCCTACACGCGGTCCCGTCTCACGCCGACGATCAAGCGGCTCTTCGAGCGTTGGCTCTCGTGGCAGCGTTGATCGGCCGTTGAAGAACCCCGCAGGTTCCGGTTCCGGTCGCCGAAGTCGCGGCCAGCCCCCCGAACGATCGAACCGGGGGTCGATGGAGCGAACGCGTTCCGTCTGGCACTTCAGGTTCCGGCCGTGTCGTCCGAGGCGAGATCGTTGAGCGACCAGTCGTAGTCGAAATACCGGATCGTCGCGTCGGATCCGTGGGCGCGGAGCCAGGCGGCGTCTTCGGGAACGAGATGGGGCATGATCGAGGCCAGGACGCCGCCCGTGGAAGCGAAATCGTCCTCGAACCAGTCGAAGATCTTCGAGAGTCGGACGACGTGGTTCCTCCGGTCGAGGACGAAGCCTTTTCGTCGATTGGCCAGGAAGGCCTTCATCGCCGCCGAGAGGTCGGCATCGAGCGTTTCGGGTCGAAAGGGCTTGCGAGAGAGCGGGGGACACGAAACCGAGGCACAGACGATGGCCGCATGGATACGGGGCTCGCCCATCTTGCGAAGAATCCCGTGTTCGATCGATCCCAACGAGTATGGTTGGCCTTCGATCCTGGCGACCTCCCGATCCCAGACCGGGGAAAGGAAGGATCCGATCTCCTTGATCCCGGAAACCGGATAGTGCTTCGCCACGAGGTCGATCGCGAGGATGTTGTAGGCATTGATCCAGAAGGCGAGTTTCTGGTCCCGCGTCTTCAAGCGACTCGGTCTGGCAGAGTGGACCTGCTGGACGAGGCGGGCCCATTCGGGGGATTCCCGCAGCGCACGGTAGTCGACGCGAGTGCCGACGATGTCGGGAACCGAGCGCGTGTGCGTCTGGAGCAGTCGAGCGTAGAGATCGAGATCGATCGCCGAGTCGGCGCGGGCCTCGATCGCGGTGATCGCCAGGGCGAAGGCGAGAAGGCCCGCCATCAGGCCGCGCCGATCGATCGGACGGTTGGGAAAGGACATCGATTCGTGACTCCCGGATTCGAGGCGGGGCGGAACGCCGATGTTCCGCCCTCGATCATTGTACGGGGCCGGCGTGAATTGGTTTCCCACGCGCGATATCCTCGGCGCCGCTCGTGATGCCCGACGGGCCTGATGGCGGAAGGGATCGACGGGCGCCCGTCGAGTCGAAAGGAGGCAGCTTTGCGGATGGAGCGTCTGGATGGAGTGGCTCGGGTC
>DRKE01000207.1 GCA_011051925.1 Deltaproteobacteria bacterium | reverse complement strand
CTTCTTCGGCCCCTGGGCGTTGCATCTGGAAGGAGATGTCGCAAGATTGCCGCTCGGGAAGGGCTCGGCCGGAATCCCCGCTGCCGCGCCGAACGATCTGGGATTCGCCGTTCCGGCTGGCCCGGAGACCCGGAGGAACGGCGACCAAAGCATGGATCCTGCACTCCTCATCACGTCCTTCGTGACCCTGTTGGTGGTGATCGATCCGATCGGTCTGGCGCCGCTTTTCGTGGCGATGACCCAGGGAATGCCGAGCGGTCAACGCCGGGCGATGGCGATCCGTGCCTGTTTCGTCGCCTTCGGCCTGCTGACGCTCTTCGGGATGTTCGGCGAGACGGTACTGGGCTTCGTCGGAATCTCGATGCCCGCTTTTCGGATCGCCGGGGGAATCCTGCTTTTCCTGACGGCTCTCGATATGTTGTTCGAGCGACGGACGCAGCAACGGAAGAGCCAGATCGATTCGGAAGAAGGCGACCACCACGACCCTTCGGTCTTCCCGTTGGGCATCCCCCTGATTGCCGGTCCCGGCTCGATCGCGACGATCATCCTGCTGACGGGCGAGGCCGAAGGAGACTGGCTCGTCATCCTCGGCCACTTGTCCATGATGGTCGCCGTTCTCTCGCTGGTGCTGGTCCTGTTCCTCCTGGCGGGACTGCTCGAAAGGGCGCTTGGCGAGACCGGAATCAACGTCGTGACCCGTCTGCTGGGAATGCTGCTGGCCGCGCTCTCGGTGCAGTTCGTGCTCGATGGAATCCGGTCCTTTCTGCCGGTCGCCGGATAGTGGTTCGGGAATCGGGTTCGCAGGGCCGCGTGTGGGACGCGTGGACCGGCTTCGGATGCCTGACTCCGCGAAGACGCTCACGACCGGACTGGAGATCGAAATGAACGACACTCGAACGACGGTGGCTCCCCGATCGGTTCCGCACGGGTCGGCTTTCCGGCAACCGGTCTGGGTCTGGCTCGTCTTCTACATGCTCGTCTTCGTCGGCCTCGCGCTTGTCTTGCACCACGCGATCCATGGCGTCGTGAATGGCTGGCACGCCGCAATCAGCTTCTTTCTCGCGATCAACACGATGATCTGCTGGTGGGAAATCTCACTTGGCCTCCACATCGGAGAGATCGAGCACTGGCATCATGATCCGGCAGGGCAGGGCGAGCGGCCGGAGGGCACCGTCTTCCTGGCGCGTGTGGGGCCCCGCGAGCTGCTTTCGACCCGGCTCTGGGCGCGGATCTGGTCCGAATACGCAGCCTATGACCCCTCGTATGCCGATCGTGGATCCTTCGGGTTCGCGATCGACGTCGGAAACGGTTGGACGACATTGCTGCCCGGCTTCGTCTTTCTCGTCGGAATGAGCTCGGGAACCGGTTCCCCGGTCGTGTTGGGGCTGGTCGGGGTCATTCTCTTCTACCAGAAGCTCTACGGAACCTGTCTCTACCTGTTCACCTTTCTCTTCAATCGTCGTTGGCAGGGACGGCCCCTCGGCCAGGTCGTCGCGATGGTTGGCGGCACGAACGGAATCTGGATCGTCTTCCCCGCGATCGGGCTCTACGTCAGTTTCCGATTGATCCTGGAGAACGACTTCCGCTTGATCTGGACCTGAGGATCGGGACCGGATGCTGGAGCGGATCGCCGTGGTCTGGGATAGCGTCCCGGATCGGAGGCAGGGGCATGACCGACGATATCAGGGAGACCGGGCCGAAAGCGGCTACGAGATGGCAGAGCGGAGTGGGGTGGGGGTTGATCGTCGTCGGCGTCGCGGTCTACGCGGTTCGCCTGCTGCACGAGGGTCCCTATGCCATGCCTCGGGGCGGGGCCATGTTTGGCGGGCTGGGCGCATTGGCGCTCGGTAGCCTCCTGGTCTGGTCGGGTCTGCCTCGGGCGCTCGGATGGTTGGCGCTGGCGGCCAGCCCCGTCGTTCTCTTCTTCGGGCTCTACGCCACGCTCTCGGAGTTGGAGGAGGTCGTTTCCCTTCATGCCACGGACAGCGCGGGCCGACCGGCGGAACTGCGACTCTGGATCGTGGATCGCGAAGACGGCGAGTGGGTCGGGATGGCCCATGCGAAGGCGATCGAGTATTCGCTGGATGGCGCGCGGGTCGAGTTGCTCCGCGGCGGGGAGATCCGCTGCGTGATGCCCGTACTCCATGAGGACCGTCCGACGGTCCGGGCGATCCATGCGCTCAAGGTCGAGAAATACGCGGTGGCCCGGGGCGCCGCGGCGATCGGGCTCTACCCGCGAGAGGCGAGGGAGGTCGCTGTCGCATTGCGACTCGATCCGTGTCCGTAGGGGGATCGCGCGATGGCGCCTCGGCGGTACGGGTGCCAATGACCGTTTCGGCAGTCGACGCCGCCGGGCCCGGGATCTGTCGTCCCGCGACCCGATCTCGTCGGTGTCGCGGATTCAAGCGACCGGACGACTCACCGGTTCCTCGTAGGTGCCGAACATCCTGTCGTAGATCATCGAGAGGGTCGCGTAGTTCCCCCTGTTCATGTCGACGTGGTGTGCCGCATGGATCCGCGAGATGTGGGTGAGCGTCTTGAAGGGGAAATACGGCAGGTTCACGTACGTAT
>DRKE01000206.1 GCA_011051925.1 Deltaproteobacteria bacterium | reverse complement strand
GAAGATTCGCGTCGCACTCGGCCAGGGCATCTCCGGTCGCGTCGCGGCCGAGGGTCGCCCGATCCACCTGCGAGGCCGCGCGGATCGACGCAGCTATGACCTGATCCGCGAACGCGTCGATGTCGAATCCGCGCTCTGCGTACCCCTGATCCATGCCGGGCGGGTTCTCGGCGTCCTCAACGTCCACCATTCGACCCGGGCCGACGCCTTTTCCGACGAGGACCTCCGCTTCATGGAGCAGCTCGCGCGCCTCGACGCCCAGATCATCGCGCGCGCCCAGGAGCACGAATCCCTGCGGAGCCAGGCTGCGAGATACGATGCCATCCGTCAGGTCCAGAAGGTGCTGCGCGGCCCGGCGCTCCTCTCCGACCGGCTCGAATCCTTCTGCAGCTTCGTCGCAAAGCACGCGGATGGCGGCATCGCCCATCTCTATCTGGGGGAACCCGACGGATCGATGCGCATGGCCGCCAGCTCGTTGCCCGGGGGCGGCTTCGCGGGGGAGTACCGCCTGCCCCCGGGAGTCGGTGTGGACGGAGAGGCGATCGACCGGAGACAGGCGATCGTCCTGCGCCGGGAGAACGGCCGACTCGGCTATCTCGCGCTGCCTCTGCTCGCCGGAACCCAACTGATCGGCCTGCTCTCGATCCAGATCGGAGAGCGGGCGGATCAAGCGCCCGGACTGCTCGAAAGCCTGTCGGAAATCGCCGCTGCCGCCGCAGAGACGATTGCTCGCACGAATCGCGAAGCCCAGATGGCCACCCGGGCGGAGCGGATCAACGCGATCAACGAAACGTCGATCCGGATGCTCTCGTGCGACGAACCGAACGAGGTGGCTCGCCTCGCGACTTCGTCGGCCGCGATGATTCTCGAGGCCGATCACGCGATCCTCCGACTCCAGGACCCGAACACCCGCCGCTATTCGATCCGATCCTATTTCGGGAGTGCCGAAGGAACCGCGCAGGAACGTCTCTTCCGCCTCGACAAGGCGGTCACGGTCGATGCGATCCGGCGTCGTGCACCCCACCTCATCCCGGATGCCAGCATCGACCCGCGATTCTCCGAATACAGCGAGGATCTCCGATCCGTTCTCGCCGCACCGATCAAGCGCGATGGACACGTGATCGGTACGATCACGGTCTACGACAAGGTGGCGTTGGATCGCTTCTTCGCGAGCCGGTTCGACGACGAGGACCTCCAGATCTTCGGCCGCTTCGTCGCCTACGTCGAGCGCGCGATCAACCACGCACTGACGCACCAGGAAAACCAGCAGCATCGGAACTTCGACGAAGAGACGGGTCTTCCCAATCGGGCCTATCTCGAGAAGCGATTGGACGAAGAGATCTCGCGCGCCGCTGGACGCGAGAACGCCCTCGCCCTCTGTGTCTGCAAGCTCGAGAATCGGGACGAGATCGTGGCCGAGGCCGACGCAGCCCATGCGGCCCGGGTGATCTCGACCCTGGCAGAAGCGATGAAGGCCCACCTGCGTGATTTCGACGTCCTGGCACGGATCGACAAGGACGAATTCGCGGTCCTGATGCCCGAACCCGGCCGAACACCCGGCGAACGCGTCTTCGAACTGGCGCGTGCCGTCGCCGATGCCGTCTCGAAGAACGAGTCCCTCAACCAACCGGTTCGTGTCGGTCTCGCTTTCGGATACGGCGTCTATCCGGCCGACGGTCGTGATCGCGCGAGTCTCACGGAACACGCCCGCAAACCCCGGATCCGGATGGTCTGAATCGATCGGCCAACGACTCGTTCGCGAGGCGATCTCGCCCGCGTCTCTCGACACGGCGTCGCGAATACACGACCCTCCCCGGCGCACGGACGAACCCCCGGCAACGGTCCCGATCCGCCGGGACATCGGTTGGAGACCCCGAAGCAGATGGCCAAGCGACATTTTGCGGTCATGGGCGCCGGCGAGGTCGGCTGCCATCTCGCTCGCACCCTTTCCGCCGAGGGCCATCGCGTGACCCTCATCGACAACAACCCGGACAAACGTCGCCTCGTCGAGGACCAGCTCGACGTCGGCTTCGTACTCGGGAATGGCTCCCACATGCCCACTCTCGAAGCCGCGGACGTCGCGAGCTGCGAACTCTTCGTCGCTGCGAGTTCCCAGGACGAGGCCAATCTGGCGGCCTCCCTTCTGGCCAAGCGGGTCGGGGCCCAGAAGACGGTCGTTCGCGTATCGAAGTCCGAAGACGTGACGCGGTACAGCGAGATCTACGAGTCGGCCTTCGAAGCCGACCTGCTGCTCTCGACCCAGCTGCTCACGACGACCCGGATCCTCAATTCGGTTCTCGGCTACAACACGCTCGAGGTCGAGTACCTCGCAGGAGGCGCGATCCAGGTCCGGACGATCCGCGTCGAAGCGGACTCTCCGCTCCACAAGAAGCGGCTCGCCGACATCGATCTGCCCCGGGGCAGCCTGATCCTCGCTTTCATCTCCCATGGGCAGGTCCGGGTTCCCAGCGGCAACGACCATGCAGAACCCGGCGATGACGCCCTGATCCTGGGAATGAGCGACGTCATCGACGAGGTCGAGCGTCGGGTGAGCCGCGATGCCCAGCGGATCGGGCAGGTCGTGATCGCCGGAGGGGGCGAAACCGCGGAGGCCGTTGCCGCTGGCCTCGAAAGGTCCACGAACAGCATTCGCATCATCGAATCGAGTCGCTCTCGTGCGGAGGATCTCGCCGCGAGATATCCCCAATACGACATCGTTCATGGAGACGCGACGGACAGTTCGGTCCTCGCCTCCGAACGTGTCCAGAAGGCACGCGCCTTCATTGCCCTCACGGGCCACGACGAGAAGAACCTGATGGCCTGCCTGCTGGCCCAGGAACTCGGCGTCCCCAAGATCACCGCCCTCGTCCAGAAGACCGAGACTTCGAGCCTGTGGCGGAAGGTCGGGCTGGTCGATGTCATCTCCCCCCGAACGATCGCCGCCGAGCGGATCTCGAACTACATCGCCAACCACTACGAACCCCATATCCTCTCGTTC
>DRKE01000205.1 GCA_011051925.1 Deltaproteobacteria bacterium | reverse complement strand
TGGTGTACATCATGATCGCGGTCGTCAGGACGCGGGTTTCTCCCGCGAGATTCGCGCCGATCATGTTCGAGGCGCCGACCTCGGAGAGGATGCCGCCGAGGGCGGCGATCACCGCTGCGAGAAGCCCCATGCGCACTTCTCGCAGCAGCAGCCAGAGCCGCCAGCCCCGCCCGATACCGAGCGTCCTGACCTGGAGATCCCATTCTTCATCGAGCGATCCCACTGCGGCGAGGGTGATCCCCACGACCAGGGGAATGGCGATCAGGGTCTGGGCGATGATCATCCCCGATCGCGTGTAGATGAGGCCGAGGTCGCCGAGCCAGCCGCTGCGGGAGAAGAGGATCGCGCAGAGCAGACCGACGACGACGGGAGGGGCACCCATTCCGGCGTTGACCGAGGAGACGAGCAGGGTGCGCCCGACGAAACGACGGCCGCCGAGCAGGATGCCGATGGGAATCCCGATGGCCAGGGCGGCCAGGAGCGCCGAGCCACAGACCTGGAGGGTACGCAACGTGATCTCGAGGATCAGGTGGAGGTCGACTTCCTGCATCATCGGGCGTTTCCGGAAAGACCGGAGGAAGGCCGGGGGAGGTGGAGGGGCTTGAAGAGAGGGCGGCCGAACCGTTCGAGGCCGTGACGTCCGATCTGCGCCTGGGTTTCCGGGGAGAGCAGGAATCGCTCGAAAGCCTCCGCCTTTTCCGATTGGATCCCGGTCTCGAATCGCGTCGGATCGAGCTGGAGGATCGAGTAGACGTTCCGCAGGGAGGGGTCGGGCTTCGAGAGGACGACGAGGCCCACGCGATCCTTGAAGGCCAGGAAGGTTCCGATGTCACTCAGGATGTAGGCTCGGCGTTCGCCCGCGACCTGGAGCGAGAGACCCATCCCGGCCCCCGTGCGGATGAGACCCGGCCGATCGGCGTCCGGATCGAGACCCGCCGATCGGAAGAGGCTCTTCTCGCGCTTGTGTGTTCCCGAGTCGTCGGCACGGCTGACCCAGGGTGAAGCCTTTTGATCGATCCGCACGAGCGCGTCGGCGGGGGATTTCGCGTCTGCGACATCCGCCGGGTCATCCGGAGGGCCCGCGATCACGAAATGGTTCTCCATGAAGGGGGTTCGTCGCGTCGCGATTCCCTCCATGACGAGGATGCGTTCGGCTCCGGGCGCGTGGGTGACGAGGACATCGGCGTTGCCCTCGCGACCCATGCGAAGGGCGGCGCCCGTGCCGACGGCGATGACCTGGACGGCAATGCCCGTCTGCCGGGTGAACCGGGGCAGCAACGCGTCGAGCAGACCCGAGTCCCGAACGCTCGTGGTCGTGGCGAGAATGAGCGGGGCATCACCCCCCGCGGAGACCGGGGGCGCCAGGGCGGGGGTGAGGCAGATCGCGAGCAATGCGAATGCCAGGCGGGAGATCGCGCCCTGGGAACGATGCATCGGATTCGGCCTCGGCTCGGGATTCTCGGGCATTTCGTGGTCCGGAAGTCTAGAACAGGGGACCCCGTCTCCCCAATGCCGGGGCCCGCAGCGGATCAAGGAAGGTCTTTCGGGGCGACTGGGATAGGCTCTGGTGTCCGCCCGGATTCCCCGGGAAGAGACGGCAGGGCGCGAGAGGAGCAACGGTATGGGATTCTACGAGAACCGGATCCTTCCGCGGGTGATCGATCTCGCCTGCGGAACGGGTCCGATCCTGAAGCAGCGGGAAAAGGTCGTTCCCCAGGCCACCGGTCGGGTACTCGAAGTCGGAATGGGGCCCGCCATCAACCTGCCCTTCTACGACGCCGATCGGGTCGAGAAGGTCTGGGGCCTCGAACCCTCCGAGGGAATGCGGAGGAAGGCCGCGCCTCGCCTGGCCGAAGCCCCGTTTCCCGTCGAGTGGCTCGGTCTGCCCGGAGAAGAGATTCCCCTTGACGATGACAGCGCCGATACGGTCCTGTTGACCTTCACTCTCTGCACGATTCCCGATTTCCGGAAGGCGCTGGCGCAGATGCGCCGGGTCCTCAAGCCCGGCGGTCGGCTGCTCTTCGCGGAACACGGGGAGGCACCCGACGAAAGCGTCCGGAAATGGCAGGATCGGATCAACCCGATCTGGAAGCGGGTCGCAGGGGGATGCAACATCAATCGCCGGATACCCCGGCTGATCGAGGAGTCGGGCTTCAAGATCGAGGACCTCGACTCGATGTATCTTCCGGGCACCCCCAGGATCGCCGCGTTCCAGTATTGGGGATCCGCCACGCCACGTTAGGCGGTTCGGCGTGTCGGAGGGGTCTTCACGGGCGATCAGGCGGCACCGACCTCCGGTGCCGGGCCGCTCCCCGCTCCCGAATCGGCGGTCGACCGGGTCAGGTCCAGAGCGCGAGCACGCCCATCGAAGCGACTCCACCGGTCAGGACGAGCCATTTGGTCGACCGGCCGCCCGGCGCCGGAAACTCGTCGCGAAGGATGTCGAAGGTCGCGACGTAGACGAAGGTGCCGGCCGCGATCGAGAGGAAGATCGCCTCGAAAACACGCGCGAGGGGACCCTCGATCGTTTCTCCGACCATGGCGCCGATCAGTCCCCCCAGCGGTGTCGCGGTGGCGAAAAGGCCGACGAGCAACCAGGCCTGGGTGACACGGAAGGAGCTTCGGGCGAGGCTGACGCCGAGAGCGAAGCCGGCAGCGGATTTGTGCGCGATGATCGCGAAGGTGATGACGAGGGCGCGGGAGAGTTCGGGTTCGGCGCCGAGAGCGACTCCGGCGAGGAGGGAGTGGATCGAGAGGGCGGTCAGGACGGCATAGGCCGAAAGCGCTTCGTGTTCGG
>DRKE01000204.1 GCA_011051925.1 Deltaproteobacteria bacterium | reverse complement strand
GACGAAGGAGGGGGCCATGATCTGGATGTCCTCGACGGGGATCGTGCCGCCGAGTTCGTGCATCGTGTCGTATTCCGGCACGATCTCGTTCCAGAGCCGGATCTGGCGATCGGCTCGTTCGATCCGGGGATCGACAGAGTAGGTCGCGGATTCCGGCGGCGGGCAGGGATTGCGGACCTCCCAATGGCGCGGCGCGCGATGGCGGGGATCGGCAGCCATCAATTCGTGAAGGATCGAGGTCCCCGTGCGGGGCAGGCCCGTGATGAAGATCGGTCGCTCGATCTGCTGGTCTGCGATCTCGGGATGGCGCTTGCGGGTCTCGGTCGTCTCGAGCCGGATCTGCAGGGCATTCAGGAGGTCGTCACGGGCGAGCAGGCGGCCGATCGGATGCAGGCGGGCCTCCTCACGAATCGCGTTGACGAGGAGGCGATAGGGCTCGAGGAAATCCCCGTCCCCGAAATCGTCGAGTCCCGTTCGCGCTCGCGCCTCGTTCGCGATCGCCTCGGGGTCGAGACCGATCCAGTCGGCATGGCTGTTCTCGTTGAGGGCACGAACCCAGGCGGGGCGGGGGCCGGGCTGCCAGATCCTCATTCGTCGATTCTCCGGTGAACGGGTCGGGCGCGAGAGCTCGGCCGACAGGGTGATCCAGCGGTATCATGCCATCGTGCTAGCGTCGACCCCATCGAAGGAGGATCAGGATGGCAGGGGAACTCGAAGGGAAAGTGGCGCTGATCTCGGGGGCTGCGCGGGGCATGGGGGCCGAGGAGGCGAGGCTCTTCGCACGCGAGGGCGCGAAGGTGGTGCTGGCCGATGTGATCGACGAGGAGGGCGGGAAGACCGCCGCTGGGATCGGCGACGCCGCACTCTACGTGCACCTCGACGTGACGAGTGAATCCGATTGGCAGACGGCGATCGCTCGGACCGAAGAGGTCTTCGGTCGCCTCGACATTCTCGTCAACAATGCGGGCATCCTGCGCTTCAATCTGCTCGAACAGACCCCGCTCGAGGAATACGAACTCGTCGTCCGCATCAACCAGATCGGCCCCTTTCTCGGGATGAAGGCCGCCGTTCCGGCCCTGCGACGGGCGGGGGGCGGCTCGATCGTGAACATCTCGTCCCTGGCGGGGATGCAAGGCGTCGGTGGGGCCATCGCCTATACCGCGAGCAAGTTCGCCGTTCGGGGAATGACGAAAGTGGCCGCGATCGAACTCGGGCCTGCGGGCATCCGGGTCAATTCCGTTCATCCCGGAGGCGTCGCGACCCCGATGACCCGTCCTTTCGGCGGTGAGGACGAGAGCGAGGATTCTTCGGGATACGAAGGTCCGATCGCACGGATCGGGCGTCCCGAGGAGGTGGCCAACCTCGTCCTCTGGCTCGCCTCCGACAGGAGTTCCTATTGCACGGGGTCGGAATTCGTGATCGACGGGGGCGAGATGGCCGGGGACATGCCGGCTGCGCTGCGCGCGGCACTCGCGGACGCTGGTGCGGGAGACCAGGGGCCATCGCGACCGGGGGGGCGCTGAGGCGGTCTTTTCGGGGCGGAGGCGGGTCCCCATCGGGATCAGGACTCGGAATCGGGGGCCGGTCGATCCCGCCCGCGCGCCATCACGCTCTCCCGGCGTTGTCCGATCTCGGCGCTGCTGATCCGTTTCGACGACTCGATGCCGACCTGCAGCTCCCAGGCCAGTGCTTCGTCGAGGTGCATCGAGTAGCCCTCGTCGATCAGTCGTTTCACGGACTCCATCACGCCCGGCACGCAGGAGGCCATGTCGAGCGCCAGGGCACGGGCTTCGTCGACGAGGGTTTCGGGTTCGCAGAGCCGATTCGCGATTCCCCATTCGTAGGCGCGTTCGGCCGGGACGGCGTTGCCCGACAGGCTGATCTCCTTGGCCCGCGCGATCCCGATCAGGCGGGGGAGTCGCTGGCTGAGCCCCCAGCCGGGGACGATGCCGATTCGGGCGTGGGTGTCGAGAAATCGCGCTCCCTTTGCCACGAAGATGAGATCGCAGGCGAGTGCGAGCTCGAACCCCGCCGTCGCTGCCGCACCGTTCACGGCGGCGATGATCGGACCGGAGAAAGAAGCGATCCCCTCGCGCATCTCGGTCTGGCCCGTGACGCTCAATTCGTAGCCGGACACGCCTTCCTCGCCGGAACCGATCTCCTTCAGGTCCATTCCCGCGCAGAACGCCTTGCCGACACCGGTCACGACGACGGCGCGGATCTCCGGATCGTCCTCGAGTTCGCGGAATGCCGCGCCGAGGGCGAGCCGGAGTTCGGCCGAGAGAGCGTTCATCTGCTCGGGGCGATTGAGGCGGACGATGGCAACGGGAGCGTCGCGTTCTACGAGAAGGACGGGGGCGGGCATGGCTCGGACTCCTGTTCCAGGTCGGCTCGACGGCATCCGGTTCGTCGCGGATCCCGGTCAGAGGTCGTGGGCATTGATCTGGATCCCACCGTCGACCGCCATGACATGGCCGGTCATGAAGGTCGATCGGTCCGAACAGAGGTAGACGACGGCATCGGCGATCTCTTCCGGGCGGCCGAGCCGGCGCATGGCGTGGGTCGCGATCGTGGCATCGCGGACCGCCGGAACGGCTTCGAAGTAGGCGGCCATGCCCGGGGTCTCGATGCCGCCCGGGGCGACGGAGTTGACGCGGATTCCCCGGGTCGCGTACTCGGCAGCCGCGGTCTTCGTGAGGGCGATGACGCCCCCCTTGCTGGCCGCGTAGGCGGCCTGGTTCGCCTGTCCGTTCATGCCGGAGAGCGAGGAGATGTTGACGATCGAGCCCCCTCCGGATGCCAACATGGCCGGAATCTCGTATTTCATGCAGAGCCAGACGCCCGTCAGGGACACGGCCAGGCAGCGCTCCCAGCGCACTCGATCGAGTTCGGTCAGTGGCCGGAAGCCCGCCCCCAGGGCGGCGTTGTTCGAGGCGCAATCGAGTCGTCCGAAACGAGCGACCGTGTCGTCGACCATGCGTGCGACCTCGTCTTCGTTCGAGACGTCGGCTTCGATGCAGAGCGCTTCGGAGCCCGCCTCTTCGATGAGTCCCGTCGTTTCCCGGGCGGACTCGAGGTTCCGATCGACGACCGCGACCCGTGCGCCCTCGCGGGCGAAGAGCAGGGCCGTGGCCCTCCCGATCCCGCTTCCCGCGCCCGTCACCACGCCGACCCTGTCTTCGAGCAGACCGCTCACGTGGTTTCCCCGGGTTTCGACGGGCGTTTCGGCGGCCAACCGGGCACGAGGCCCCGCTTCTTCACGAAGCTGGGCGCGTGGAAGGTCTCGCCGCTCCGCGCGCGGCCCTCCTCGGTCGTGAGGATCCAGACGAGCATCGCCGCGGGCACTTCGGGGGGAGCGCCGAAGGCGCTCTGCTGCTTGAAGATCGGATCGTCCTGGCCGACCGTCGCGATCTGGGCCTCGGTGGCGACATAGCCCGGTTCGATGTTGTAGGCGCGGATTCCCCGGTCATGATGTTCGACATGGAGGAACCCGGCGAGTCGGTGGAACGCCGCCTTGGACGCGCCATAGGCAAGACCCCAGCCGCCCTCCTGGGGCTTGTGAGGGGGATCATTCTGTCCTGCGGCGGAGGTCATGTTGACGATCGTGCCATCACCTCGTTCGAGCATGTGTCGAAGAACCCGACGGGTCAGATGGAACTGGCCGAAGAAGTTGCCTTCGAAGACGAGGCGGAGCTTGTCCTCGGGCAGGTCGAGGAGCGGATCCATCAGGCCCGCGCCCTGATAGATGCCGTTGTTGTAGAGGACGTCGATCCGGCCCCAGGTGGACAGTGTCTTTTCGACAGCGTCGTCGAGGCTGTCGCGATCGAGCAGGTCGAGGCGGAGGGGAAGGGCACGCTGTCCGCGCTCCTCGATCAGGGCGGCGGTTTCCTCGACGCTCCCCGGCAAGGCCACCTCGTGGCCCGATTGGGCCACGGTGGCGGCATAGTCGCGCTTTTCGCCCGCGCGAAGCGTTCGCGCCGTCACCACGACGTCATAACCCGCCTCGGCCAGGGCCAGGGCGCCCGCTTTTCCGATGCCGCGGCTGGCGCCGGTCACGAAGGCGACGGGGTCAGGCATGTTCGGGGCTCCCATGATGCGGATCGGGCGGGCGATCGCCGATCGGACTCCGCCGTCGATCGCGCGGGGTCGATTCTTGCGGATCCGGCCCGGTCCGGCCTCCGGCCGGAGGCCGCTCGAGGACGAAGGCGGTTCGAGTACGAAAGTGGTTATAGTTGACTATAAACATACTCTCCACTATAAGATTTTTGGCGAGGGGTCGTCCAGGCAGCTGGATGCCGGTTCGCCGTGGCGCCTGGATCGCAGGAGCGGGTTGCCGGGGAGGCGTGCTTGGCAGAAGACGCGAAGGGACGGATCGGACGGGGACAGGCCGGGCCGGCGGAGGAAAGGGCGCTGACCCGCCGCGAGCGCAGGAAACGCGAGGTCCGCAACCGGATCGTCGAAGCGGCCGGCGAATTATTCCGTCTGCAGGGCTACTCGGCGACGCGCGTCACGGAGATCTGCGATCGCGCCGATGTCGCGGAGAAGACCTTCTTCAATCATTTCCCGACCAAGCAGGACGTGCTCTCCGATCTCGCCGCCATGGCGGTCGGTGAGCTCCTGATGACGATCGAGTCCGCCCGCAAGGACGGCAGGACCACGGCCAATCGGATCGCGATCTTCTTCGGGCGTATCGCGGAGACGATGGCCACGGCCGGCCCGCCCCAGAAGGAACTCGTGTCGGCCATCGTCCAGGTCGTCCATGCGTCGGGAGAGACCTCGGATGATGCTCGCAAACTGCACGAGGCGTTCGCCGCGCTGGTCGCGGATGGCCTCGCTGCGGGCGACGTGACGACCCGACACGCGCCGGAAACGCTGACCGAGATGATCATCGGGGCCTACTATGTCCTGACCTTCAACTTCGTGAACCTGGAGGGCTTCGCCGTCCGCCAGCAGGCCGACGCCGTGGCGCGATTCCTGGCAGATGCGTTCCGCCCCCGACCCGAGAAGGAGACCGATTGATGGCGATCCGGGAACTCGAAAACGACAAGTTGCCCATTCCGAACGGCTGGTTCGCGATCTCGTGGAGCCACGAGCTCCGGACCGGAGACGTGAAGCCGATCTCCTATTTCGGCGAAGAGATGGTGCTCTTCCGGACCCGCTCCGGGGCGGCGAAGGTGCTCGATCCCTTCTGTCCCCATCTCGGGGCCCATCTCGGGCATGGCGGCCGGGTGATGGGGGAGACGGTCCGCTGTCCCTTCCACGGCTGGCAGTTCGACGGCACCTCGGGAAACTGCACGCATATCCCGTATTGCGATCGGATTCCCGGGCAGGCGCGTCTCCGCCCGTGGCCGACCCAGGAGAAGAACGGTCTCGTCTGGGCCTGGTACCACTCGGAAGGCAAACCGCCGGAATGGGATTTTCCCGAGATCCCGGAGATCGGCCATGAAGACTGGTCGGAGCCGATGTTCTTCGAACTCGAACTCGATGCCCATGTCCAGGAGACACACGAAAACAACAACGACCCGGTCCATTTCCAGTACGTTCACGGAATGCCCGCCACGCCACCCGGGGAGATCCGCTTTTCGGAGGACGGTCGCCACTACCAGATCGTGAATCACGTCGAGCGCGAGACCCCCTTCGGAACCTTCAACACGTCTCTCGTGCGTGATTCCTGGGGGCTGGGATTGAACGCGATCTGGACCCGCGGCATCCCGGATGCGGGTTCCCTGCTGTATGCGGCGACGACACCGATTGACGAGCGACGGGTCCATTCCCGCTGGCTGCTGACGGCGACGAAGAACTGCATCGACCAGGTCGGAGAAGAGATCATGGCGAGCCTGAAGAAGGGCGTCCTGGACGACTTTCCGATCTGGCAGAACAAGATCTATCGCGAACGGCCCGTGCTCTGCGAGGCGGACACCTATCTCGCGCAATACCGGAAATGGGCGCGTCAGTTCTACACGAATCCGATCGGAGACGAAGACTCCGGAAACGGAATGGATCAGGCCTAGCAAGGGAGGGACCACCATGGACCGTTATCTCGTCATCTCGTCGGATTGTCATGCAGGTCTGCTGCCCGAAGCCTATCGGGAATATCTCGATCCCCAGTATCGGGAGGCCTTCGACGAGGCGCTTCCCCTCCAGGTCGCCGCCATGAACGCGGCTTCCAAACGTTTCCTGATCGACGAGATCAACGAGGAATGGCGGCGCGGTCGCGAGAAGGAACTCAGTGGAGCGTGGGACCATGCCGAGCGCATCAAGGTGCTCGACGGAGATGGGATCGCCGCGGAGATCATCTTTCCCGACGGCATCACCGAACAGAATACGCCGCCTTTCGGCGCCGGTCTGGGGCTGCCCGTCTCGAACGTGGATCCGGAACTCCAATGGGCCGGGGCACGTGCGCACAACCGTTGGCTGTCCGAGCTCGTGTCGATGGCACCCGAGCGCCATTTCGGCGTGGCGCTCGTTCCGGCCCTCTGGGATGTCGACGAGGCGGTCAGGGAGATCCGCTGGGCTCGACGACACGGTCTGGGCGGCATCCTGCTTCCCGTGATGTGGGGGGATCTCGATCCCTACCACCATCCGAAATACGATGCGATCTGGTCGGTATGTCAGGAGCTCGAGATCGTGATCCATTTCCATTCGGGGCCGGCGCCGACGGAGGACTATTTCGGGCCGATTCCGGTTCCCGAAGGAGAAGAGGAGATCGAGCGGCCCGGTGGGATGGGGATCTACGTGTCCGAGGTCGCCTTCTATCTGACACGGCCCCTGTCCTTCATGATCTGGGGGGGCGCCTTCGAACGGTTTCCCGGACTCAAGGTGGCGCTCACGGAGGGGACGGCCGTCTGGGTTCCGGAATACCTGAAGCTCCACGACCAGCGCTTCGAAGTCACCCACTACTCGCAGAAGCTCGGCGATTATCGGAGTCATCTGTCGATGAAGCCGAGCGACTATTTCCGGCGCAACGTCGCGATCGGAGCCTCCTGCATGCCGAGACGGGAAGCGGAGCTTCGCCACGAGATCGGTCTCGAACAGATCATGTGGGGCAGCGACTATCCCCATCCGGAGGGCTCGTGGCCGGTCACGGCCGACCAGCTCCAGGAGACGTTCCACGGATTGCCGGAGGACGAGATCGGAGCGATGCTCGGAGAGAATGCCGCGCGCTTCTATGGCTTCGACGTGGAGAAACTCGCTCCCCTGGTCGCGCGGATCGGTCCAGAGAAGTCGCATTTCCATCCCTGATTCCCGACCTCCACGGCTCGGGAGCGGGGTGGGTCAGACCGGCCGGATCCGTTCGGAGAGAGGGGAGAAGATGGGTCGCGTCCGATACGCCAGGAGCGCACGGGATCTCGAGCGCCAGGCTTCCGAAGCAGCGGATCGGCCTTCCGACCTCGTTCGAGTGTTTCGATGTCGATACGAAACCGACGCCGAGGCCGCCCAGGCCGTCGTCCCGAGACCCCTCGAGGCCTGTGTGGGCTCCGAGGTCTCGGTCTCGTTCGTTTCACGGTCCGGGCCCTCGAGTTCCGCGGCGAAGCTCGAGACGCGGTGGCTCCATTTCGGCGTGCGCGTCGATTATGACGATCGTCCGGGCAGCTATCTCATCACGGTACCGACGACCTCCCAGGTCCACGCGACGGCCGGGCGCGAGCGTTTCGGGCTGCCCGCGAAGACCGCCAGAATCGAATTCGACCGGGCCGAAGCAGAGGTCTCGGCCAGCGTCGAACGGAAGGGGAGCCGGTATCTGGTTGCGAAGGGTCGGTTCGTCGAAGAGCGCCCTCCGCGCGAGGAGATCGAGTACGGCTATTGTTTCAAGGCCTTTCCGAGCTGCCTTCCGGGCAAGGACTTCGACCAGGATCCGCAGCTCGTGCGCCTCGAATGGCAACTCGCCTTCGATCGGGTCTGGCGCGTCGAGGGTCGGATCGAATTGTGCGATTCGCCCTACGATCCCGTTTTCGACCTCCCGGTCCGCCGGATCATCGGGGCGGAGTACGCCGAAGGCAGCAGCGTCGAATCCGGCCGCGTCCTGCGTCCCGTTCCGGGAGCGTGGCTGCTGCCCTTTCTGCACCAGCGCGACGACGACCCCGAAATCGAAGGAATCGAGGTCTAGGGCTCCGTCGCGGGCGTTCGCATCCGATCCCGACGGGAGGCGGAGATGGGATAGCTTCTGTTCGAGGGCGGGGGGCTGGCGCGACCAGCGGAATCGGGCCCTGGCGGGCCTCTTGGAGGATGGACATGCGAATCGAGGATCGGGTTTTCGTGGTGACGGGGGCGGGGTCCGGGATCGGTCGGGAGATTTCTCTTCGCTTTGCCGATGCGGGTGCGCGGATCGCGGCGGTCGATCTGAACGGCGAAAGCGCGGAGGAGACCGTTTCGCTTCTCGGGGGAACGGGACATTTCGCCGCGACGGTCGACGTTTCAGACGGGGGGTCGGTCGTCGAGATGTTCCAGAAGGTCGATGCGGAATACGGTCGGGTAGATGGACTCGTCAACAACG
>DRKE01000203.1 GCA_011051925.1 Deltaproteobacteria bacterium | reverse complement strand
AGCAGCCGATCCTGATCGTCGTAGACGCCAGCGGTCGTGCCGCTCGAGTCGGCCCGGGAGAGGCGGTTGCCGTTGCCGTCGTAGGTGTAGGTTCGAACCGGGACCCCGTTCTCCGTGACCCCCACCAGGCGGCCGGCCAGGTCGTAGTCGTAGGTCCGGTCGAGGCTCGTCCCCTGGACGACTTCCGATTGCTGGGTGATCCGGCCGAGGGTGTCTCGTTGGTAGCTCGTCGAGTAGAGAGGCGTCGTTCCGGCCGAGGCGGTCATGGATTCGAGGGAACCGAAGGGGTCGTACTGGTGGACGGTCGCCACGCTCCCCAGCGTGGTCGACTCCACCAGGCCGTTCGACGGGTCTCTCGTGATCCCGAGGGCGCCGGCGCCCACCAGGAGCGAGTCGTCGTCGTAGACGAAGCCGATTCCGGGGGCCCCGTTCACGGATTCGGTCATCACCCGGAAATCCGAATCGTATTGGAAGGCGATACTCCCGCTGATCGTCCCGGACCACGATACGGACGACAGAAGAGGTCCGTCGAATGTATACGACAGGGACTCGCCGCCAGGACCCACGACCCCTTCGAGCTGGCCCGTCGTCGCGGAATAGCTGAACGTCGTGGGTCCGCGAGGCGTCGTGAGGGAAACGAGGCGTCCAACCAGGTCGTAGTCGAAGGCGATCGATGAACCGTCGGGGCGGGTTTCGAGAGTCGGTCGTCGATCGAGATCATAGGTGGTGAAGGAGCTCGGATCGGCAGCGGAGACGGGGGGTGGTTCGTACTGCTCTTCGAGATCGAGAAAGTTGTAGACCGAGAGATGATCCGGGCGCCCATCGGGTCTCAACCGGACCAGGTTCCCGTTCGCGTCATAGGCGAAGTCGATCACGGAGAGGCCCGGGGAGATCGTGGAGATCAGCCGGTTCGCGCCATCGTAGGTGAACTGCGTCGTGAGCGGCGACCCGCCGAGGAGGCTCGAGACCGAGGAGATGTTTCCGTTGGCATCCCGCGCGATCGTCGTGACACGCTCGTCGACTCCCTGTCCCTGGCGGACCGCGATCCTTCGACCGGACGCGTCATACTCGAAACGAACCTCTTCGAGATTCCCGACCTGGATTCCCAGGGTCCGGCCCTGGGCGTCGAGCCGCTGCGTGATCACCCGACCTTCTGGCGTCGTCGTCTGGCGCGTCAGGGCGAGATTGTCGAAGACGGAAACGGTGGGACGACCGTTCAACAGGACCGTGTCGGTCTGGCTGAGAAGCGCCTTCGTGACGGGGTCGAGGGTGACGACACGCGTGGCGGTCTCGCTTCTCACGAGACCGCTCGGCAGGGTCAGGGTCCGCTGTTGTGTATAGGGACTCGCGAGACCGAGTCGGGGATCCGGAT
Organism: Deltaproteobacteria bacterium; assembly: GCA_011051925.1. Lineage (GTDB taxonomy): Bacteria > Myxococcota_A > UBA9160 > UBA9160 > UBA4427 > UBA4427. Next base: position 5,134 of record DRKE01000203.1, on the reverse strand, counting down.
CGAGCACGATCTGCGTCACGAGCCCCGAAGGCGCCTCGATCGTGCTCGACTCGCCAGGAATCTCGAGGATGTTCGTCACGAATCCGGCGGGATCGACTCGAGTCCGACGCTGGAGACCATCTGCGGCGACCGGAGCCTCTTCGACCCGCTTGTCCCGGGCAAGCCCGGATGCGCTGGTCAGGGTAACCGTGTAGCCGGTAGCGTCTTCCGCTCGGGATAGCGTCTGGAATCCGCCTTCCGGATCGTCATCCCGGATGAGAAGCCCGAGTGCGTCGTAGCTGAACTGGAACTGTCCCCCTGCTGGCCGTACGTAGGATTGCAGCAGTCCATCCGCCGAATAGGCGAAGGCATGGGTTTCGCCGAGCGGATTGGAAACGGTTTCGAGATAGCCATTCACGTCGGTCGTCAGATCGGTCACGGCTCCGTCGGGCCCGGTGATCCGGATCGGCAACCCATCGACATCTCGCGTAACGGTCGTCACGCGATCGTCGGCCGGATCACCAGACGGCGCGATCTCCCGAATCTCGATCAGCCGCCCTTCCAGGTCGTATCCGAAGGTGAGAAGATCCGCGTCGGTCAGGGCGTTCCGGGTTCGAAGATGGCGACCGTTCGGATCGAAATCGAAAAGGAGGAGACCGTCCTCCGAAGGGATCGTGAGACTCGCATCCGAGCGATCCGCGACGGCCGAACGGATGCTGCGGATCTGGACGGTCAAGGGGAAGAAGTTCTGCGCCTCTCCCACGAAGAGCGTTCCGTCGGGACCCTCCGCCAGAGCCCGAATCTCGGTCGCCAGTGGCGCACGGGTTGCGGGCTGACCGTTTCCGCCGAGCCCGCTCTCCCCGTTTCCAACGATCGTTCGAATGGTCCCACCCGGAACGAATCGACGAACGCGGAAGGGATTCGACGGCGGCGCGCCGCTCACCACGAGAATCGCCCCTTCATGGTCGACCAGGAGTTTTTGTACCGCGAAGAGGCGGGCCTCCGTCGCCAGGAGACCATCGCCGATTCCGTCCGCAGGGTTTCCTCCTCCGCCAACCGTCTCCACGATCGAATCCTCCCTTCGGATCCGATAGACACGGAACTGGTCCGAGAAATAGACGGTCCCATCCGGGCCCACCGCCATTGGGCCAACCGTTCCCGTCCAATGCATTGCGGGAATGCCGTCGGCCGAAGAGTCTCCTTCTCCCAGAATCGTGTCGACGCGCCCGTCCGGTGTGACGCGACGGATCCGGCGCGTGCTCGCACCAAGTGTGTTGGTTCCCAGATCCGTGAAGTAGACGCTGCCGTCGGGCCCGAGAGCGAGATCGCGGATCGAGCAGAACGTCACCTGTGTCGCGAGCTCTCCCTCGCCATTTCCGATTTCCGAACAGGTTCCACTGGGGCCTCCATCTCCGGCATGGTTCGAAACGATTCCGTCCGGTCCGATCTTTCGGATCTGATTGCCACCGAATCCGATCACAACGAAGACCGATCCATCCGCGCCGACCGCGGCAAGGGACGGAAAGGCCAATCGCGTATCAGCGATCGGAAGGCCAACGCCTGCTGGCGCTCCGATGGAGGGGCTCGAAAAATCGTCGATCCAGCCGGTGTCGGGATCGATGCGGAACATCCGAGAGGCCAGTCCAGCGGGGATGTAGATGGTTCCGTCGGGGCCCACTGCGATATCGCCAATAGGGAATGTCGCTGCCGCGGCAGGACCCGGAATCCCCTGGATCGCCGCTCCTCCCCCGACACCGGCGAAGTGATCGATGATGCGGTTCACCCCGAGTGTCGTTCGTTTCGAACCGTCTCCGCGATAGAGGATCTTGGCATCCGGGTCGTAGAAATGATGGGACGACAGCGTCCATCCGCCGATTCCCCATCCGCGCGCATCGACCGCGCCCAGACTGGTCGTGAACTCCCGAACGGCAAGGGCCTCGCCATTGAGGCGCGAGCCTCGGAACACGACCTGTGTGTCCGATGGCTCCGAGAAACTCTGTCCTATGGCAGAAGCCGCCTGATAGAACGCGTCATAGACCCAGCCGATCCTGACCCGTGCCGTGGTACTCCCGTTGACGTCCCGACCGTAGGCGTCCTTGCCGTCCCAGGTGAACGACGCAGGCGGCTGGGACGGCGTTGGCGGGAAAGACATCTCATGGCGCTGACCGGCGACGTCGATCGTGATCTCCACGCCCTTCAAGGAGGCTGGCGGCGCATCTGTCGTGACCGGAATCCGGATCGTCCGCTTGGCCGCGCGACCAGGGACACGATCGCTCCGATAGTTCAGGTCGAAAGGCGTTCCGACAAGGGGAACGCTCTCTCCCAGAACCTGGGTCTCACATTCGATGACCGATCCGCTCGCGCAGGCAGGCTTCCCAGCGAGTTCGCCGATCGGCACATTGAGGCCGAGGAAGGGCGCCCCGTCTGCATCCGCGGGAAACCCTCGCGGCCAGTTGATGTCGGCTTCGGAAAAATGGGGGACAGGAACACGCCACAGTTCCTGACCGACCGGATAGGTGGCCGCAAGCGCCGCTCGCTCGTCATCCGAAAGTGCCATCGACGGCTCGACGGTCGCGAGGCCCGCATCGATCGAAGCGATTCGCAAGACGATCCCGTCATCCGAGGGGATCCACGTCGCCGCTTCGTAGTCGTAGTAGCCGAAAGGCGCCGCGGCCCCGATCGGAAAACCGAGGAAATTCTCGACATAGAGCGGTACCGGCTGACTGAAGTCGACTCCGACCGCACCGGCCGCGAAGGCCTCGTCGATGCAGAGGTCGATCGCGTAGGTATATCCAGAGGTGGGAGGAAGCGCTCCGGGCATCGCCAGGGGGCCGATGTCCCCAACGGTGAATTCAGTCAGTCGGACCGTCCCCTGGCTCAGAGGTTGGGTCGAACCGTCCGCCAAGCGCATGGTCGCAGTCGTACCGGCAGGGAAGAAGACGGTCGCCTGACGAATCCCGTCGGCATCACTCGAAACCGAGCCCCGCGCGATCTGGATCGGAGAAGGGGGATTGGCGAGATCGATCGGGTTCGCCTGCGGGTCGAGCGCGAGCAGAACGACATCCTCGACGATTGCGAACTCGCGCCAGGGAACCGAAACCGGCCTCTGCGCGGGAATATAGCCGGGATAGCGAAGGTCGACGGTGTAGGTGCCGCCACCGTTGATCGCCAGATCATACCCGCCGTCCGTCCGGGTGACGGTCGAGCCGAATTCGGGATGGCCCAGAACCGTGACCGTCACGCCCGCCAGGCCCGTTCCATTTCGTGTCGACACCCGGCCTCGAATGACGGAAAGCCGCTTCGACTGGAATACCGTGGGATCGGCGACCGTCTGGATCGCGCCCGGCCCCTCGTAGAGAAACGCGATTCCGTCCGTGAAATTGGTGGCGACGGTCGAATCAGCGGGCGGCGCAAGAGTATCGGGGTCGGGGGGTGGAGCCGGCGGATCGACCGTCGACCGAATGACTGCAATATTCGCCTCGGACGTCTCCGCCCCTCGTGCTGCCGTCGCCGTCACGATATTCGTGAAGGGGTTCAGCGGAATCGTCGCGGAGTAGCTCGTTCCAGAAACCAGCGCCGAAACACCGTTGATGGACACGGACGCGGACGGATCCGAAACGAAACCCGAAACGACGATGGACGGCGCGGACGTCGAGACTCCGTCTCGAGGCGAACCGATATCGATCGTGAGTGGCTCGAGTTCGCGGATGACCTGAATGGTCGTGCTCGCCTGGTTTCCCGCGGTATCGGTCGCCGTCGCCACGATCGCATTCGAGCCTACGATGAGGGGGAGCGCGGCGGACCAACTCGTCCCATTCAGGGCAGCCGGGATGCCATTCACGACCACCGCCGAGATGCCAGAAGGATCACTTGCGGTCCCGCTCACACCGATGGTTTCGAGGGTCGTCGTCGATCCATCGATGGGGTCGACGATCCCGACCAGGGGCGCGACCGTATCGAGCGACAACGTGATCGCCTGGGAAGCGTTTCCGAAGGGGCTCTCGACCCGGGCAACGATCTGATTCGGTCCTTCGACAAGGGATACATCGAGGGTGAAGGCTCCATTCGCGTCCACGGGTGCGATCACGTCGTTCACGAAGACCGTCAGCTCCGTACCGGTCACCGACCCCGAAATCGCCACGACGACCGAATTCGTCACATCACCGTCGGAAAAACCATCGATCGAGATCGTCGGTGCATCCGCCCGGAAGACACTCGTATTGGCCGATCCGGTATTTCCGATCGTATCCGTCGCCACCGCCGTGAAGAGGTTGTCACCATCGACGAGGGGAAGGGTGATGGAGAACGTGTCTCCGACCTGCGTGGCTGGCTGGCCATTGACCGTGACCGATTGAACTCCGACGAGATCCGTCGCGGTTCCCGAGACCTCGATCTCGATTGCGCTGGTCTGCAGGCCATCGACGGGAGCAAGGATCGTCACGAGCGGCGGCGAATCCAACGTGACCAGAATCTCGGATTCGGTACTGCCATCCGCGTTCGTCGCCACGGCAATGATGGCATTCGGCCCCTCGATCAACGGAATGTCAGCGCTGAATGTGCCGCCGGCGATCGTCGCCTGGACGCCGTTCACGACGACTGAAGTCGCGTTGTCGACGGTTCCCGAGACCGCAACAGGCGAAGCCGTCACGGTCGTTCCGGTCGAAGGCGAGGTGAGTGCGACCGTCGGTGGCGTTCCCGTCGCCCCCCCGACCCGCTCGAGACCGCCCCGATCGAACTCGGCCACGCCGTCATCGTTTCCATCCTGAGGGCGCTTGGCGGGCCCTGTCTGATCGGCCTCCATGATCGGCACGATCTCCGACGCGAGGCCCAGCGATTGCGGCGTCGCCCCTGAATCCAACGCCGGAGAAGTCGCCGACAGGGTGAAGTCCAGGGCATCACCCGTTCCCAGCATCTCGAAAACGACCGCGGGATCGTCGCATGAAACCGACGCGGCGACGCCGGTTCCCTCGAGGCCCGTGGGCGTCAGGTTCCCGGCATCCGCCGGATCCAGCAGCCGCTCCGGCTTTCGAAGTTCACCCTTGTGGTTCCCACAGATCAGGTTGTTCCGAAGTTGAATGCTCTCCGGAGACAGCCATGCGGAGTTCGGCACGCGGATACCGAAGCCACGCGGACCCGATGTCGTATCCGTCCCATT
>DRKE01000202.1 GCA_011051925.1 Deltaproteobacteria bacterium | reverse complement strand
CTCCGGGTCTGGAATCGGATGGCTTCGGCATCGAGCGGCTTCAATCCTCGACGGGCGTCAGCCAATGCGCGAATTCCGGATCCTCGCCCTTCGTCACGCGGCGGAAACGATCGCTCAGCGTCGTCGAGATCGGGCCCGGACAGACGCGGCTGAGTTCCTTCCCGTCGACGGATTCGATCGGCCAGACGCCCGCGGGCGTGCCCGTCAGGAACGCCTCAGAAGCGTTCAACAGCGCCTCGGGCGCGAGCTTCGCCTCGCGAACGGGAATGCCTTCCGCCTTGGCGAGTTCCATGATCGCGCTTCGCGTGACGCCGTGGAGCACCTTCTCGGAGGGGGGGGTCAGGAGTCCACCCTCGGCGTCCACGATGAAGAGATTCGCGGTCGGCCCTTCGGCCAGATGTCCGTTCTCGTCGACCAGCACGATCTCGTCGTAGCCCTCGGCCCGGGCGCGGGCCTTGGCGGTCATCGGCGAGGCGTAGTTGGCGGAGACCTTCACCTGGGGCGGCACGATGTCGTCGCGCCGATTGGCGCGCTCCTTCTCGATCCAGATCTTCAGACGGCGCGGAATCGGAGGCGTGGGGCGCGGCAGTCGAGCGGCGATGTCCGCCCGGGGATCGTAGGCGGCGATCGCCACGGTCACATGGGTGTCGATCGGCACGACGTCGATCTCGACCGACGCGAAATAGGCGCTCATCTTGATCGCCCGGGCCCCCGGATTGGCACGCACGGTTTCGCGGATGGCCTCCCGGAGCGCCTCCGCCGACTGTTCGACCGGAAGGCCCATCATCTCGCACGAAAGGAAGAAGCGATCGACATGCTCGCGGAGGCGGAAGACGCATGCCCCGCGGGACGTCTCATGCACCGACATGTAGTCGAAGACGAGCGAGCCCCGCTGGAGCGCGTGGGAGAGGACATGCACGGTCGCCTCGGCCCACGGCCGCAACTGCCCATCGACCCAGATCAGCCGATCCGTCGCTCCCCGACTCGAGTCGCCCGAATTCGAAGCATTCGTTCCCACGGGCGGAACTGTACCAGAGATTTTCCGCCCCGATGCGATTTTCCTGCCACGCCGGAGGCCTTCGCGGTCACTTCCCCGATCGAGCGGCCCATGTGCCGTCGATCGAACCAGGATGCAGGGAATCCAGGGAGTCCAACATGAGCACCGCCCTCCGCCAGGCCAGCAACGCCCTCGTCACCGCCGCCCGCCTCTACAAGGAGCTGGCGCTCTCGGCGACCGACCTCTTCCGCCCGAGCAGCTACCTCGGTCGTTAGGTCGCTTCGGCGGTCCGGGTCGACCCGCAACGGGGCGAGCCGCCACGCCGCCCTTCCGCCCTTCCTCTACTTCTTCGCCCTTCTTCGCCGTTCCTCTCCGCGCCCGAGGCCGGTCCCGGGACGGGTGCGGTGCAGTGCGGTTCTCGCCCGGCGCTCGACGCTCGACGCTCGACGCTCGACGCTCGTGAGGCAGATCGATGACGCGATTCGCGTGGACGCGCCTCTCTCGCTCGACCCGCTCGCTCGACCCGACCGCCCGGGAACCAGGACGAATCAGGAGCCCGGGGCGTCGTTCCCGCCCGAAGTTCCCGTCGCGATGACGTCTGCGGCGACGGCGGCGGCCGCCGCCTCGGTCTCCTGGCCCTTCAGCGCATTCCATGCCTCCAGGGTCTCGTCCCTTCGCCGGATCGCTGCGGCGGTGGGTTCCTGGGTCTTCACCCAGGTGCGCGCCGCGAGCGCGATCGCGAAAAGCATCGCCGCCACGCCCATCAAGAGGAAATCGATCGGCGTGAGCCCCACGATCGCCGGCCGATAGCTGGTCGTCAGATGGATCACCTTGAGAACGAATCCCACGAGCAGCGCCGTCCAGCCGGACAGGAGCATCAGGTCGATCAGCGGAAGTACGGGCATCGCGGAGACTCCCTTCCCTCGAAGTGACCACTCAATCCTAATCGCCGGGCCGGTCCCGGGTCAAACCCTTCGCCCTTCGAGCGAGCTGCTCCCGATCCGCCGCCATCCTGCCGATCGGCCGCGGGCGGGGCGGCCCGGCCCTCGCCCGGCATCGGCCACGTTGCCCCGGCCCCTCGGTACCGACCGGAGCCGATGGCGCCGCGAGGCCCCCGCGCTACATTCTGCGCCCCGGCGACCCCGAGTCGCCCCGGCCCCGCCCGACTCCGATCCCGTCGAGCTTCGCGACGCGCGTCGACCGAAACCTCGAAACGGGAGAACGACCTCGGCAATCCGGGCCGCCCATCGGTGGACCGAGCGCCACCACCGGGGCCGACGTAGCTCAGCTGGTAGAGCAGCTCACTCGTAATGAGCAGGTCGTCCGTTCAAATCGGATCGTCGGCTCCATCTTTCTTCCTGGGTTTCGGGATGCTGGGACCGCTCGGCCCGCACGACGGGGGCGCACGTTAGGACCGGGTAGCGCCACAAAGCTGGTCTTGCCCTCGCCCTCGCACTCACTTATCCGCCAAAGATTGGATTTCGTCGTATCTCGGCAACAGCTTCGACAACTTCAGCCAGATTCCGCAATCTCCGCAGGTCATCGCATAGTTCCTTTCCACGACATTCCTGCCCATTTTCTGGCCGCAGCGAGGACACGCGATCCAGACAGAAATCGCGTTCATGAAGTCATCTCTCGAAAGAGATTGAGGCTTGTTGCATTTCGAGCAATTCGCCGTCACGAACCCACCCTCCATGCTCTCTACCAGAATGGACTCGACGTTGTGGCATCTCGAATCATACGGACCAGCAATTCGGAGAAGCTTCGCCCTCAGGCTTTCCCGATCGTCGACCTCGACGACCCACTCACGACTCGTTCCGGGCACAGACCCATTCCTCCATTGAAGAGCAGCTTGAATGATGGGCCGCCCTCGTTTTCTATCGCAATCTGAGTAGGCCAGATGACTGGACGTCCAGACGTCCATCGTCCGCCTCAATGATTTCTTCAATGTATCGCGTTACAGCCCTCAAATGGGCTCGTGCATCCTCGACAGAGAGATCCACCCAGGGGTTCCTTGGCGGAGGGACACTGAGAGACAGTTGGCCTGCCGCGTCGATCTCTCCTTGAACTGGCAAATCGCCACTGATGCTCGACTCATCCAATGGCTCAATCTCGATCGGGCCCGACTCCCTGGGATTGAATCGAAGACGTAGTGACAACGCTTGCTCATCGATATGCATCAGACGATTCCGCAGTTCGATGAGCCTGAGGAGCGACCGCACGTCAGCCTGCCCGCGATCCAGGGTGAGCTTCCCCCCGCTAGCGATCTCCGGAAACCCGAGAACCCGAGACTTGAATGTCGAACATCGATCGATCCGACCGTCTTCTCGGCTTTCCCTAAAAGCGCCGTCGGTGTCGGCCAGACGATCGGCCCTGTAGAAGGATAAAGCCGCAGAAACCGACTGATCGAGCGCGACCGCCATCGCCAGAGATGCACTCGCAGCAACAGGCGAGGCATCCTCATCGCCTAGCGAATCACACAGACCCAGCAGGACTTTCGCGGCCTCCAGCGTCGATCGAAAAGAACTCAAACTGATCGATATCGTTCGCATTATCACTTCAGAATCAGCCATGCCCAGACCGACAACCTTTCGGGTTTCTCGCCATTGCCGTTTCTCGATCGAAAGTCGGTGAACCGACCGCCTCCGCTTCTTGCGTCACCGACAAACCCGGAACGGTCAAGACCGCCCACCAGTTGAGACCCGCAAGCCCCCCTTCGAAAGTGCTAGCCAAGCCAATCCGAATGCCAGTAAAACGATCGTCGAAGGCTCAGGTATGAATGTCATCTTGACGTTCCATGTGGAGTACTGCGCGAGCGGCTCCGCTTGGAGGATTGTCAGCTCATACGCGATGCCGGGCGTCAAGACGACCGCTCGATGGCCCGCGGTCTGGGAAACACCTGGCAGATAGATCAGCCGCAGCCCAGATACCGATTCCCGGATCTCGACCCAGCCTTGCCCCTCTCCTGGGTTTTCTGGATCGCGGAAGTCATAGACAAGGTCGACTCGATAGGGGGCGTCGGACGAAAACGTCGCGGCAAGATACGAAGACGCATCTCGATCGAGAAGACCGCCATTCCGCACCCGGCCATAATATTCAATCCCGACTTCATCAATTCTTGACCGTTGTCCAGCATAGGAACCGTAGGACTCGAACTGCCCGAGACCCGTCAGCTGATCATAGACGCCAAGCGGACTATTGAACCCCTGCGCGCTGATTCGACGAAACGGCTGTGGTTCGAAGATGATCGTCGCGTTGGCAGTCGCCGAGCAGAGAGCAAGCACACATAGAACTATTGCCCCTTTCACAGAAACTTCTCCCTACTGACTTGGCCAGCCCCTTCATAATGGGTCCAGTCTCTGAGTTAGCCTCCCTTGGGGTTGACCTGCCTTGAAATCTTGATCCACTGAGAACGTTAGTTCTTGGCCTTCCGTGATTTCCTGGGTTGCCATTCCCCGAGTTCGCGAAGCGGACTCGGGGATTGACCACCCAAGGAGCTGTGTGGGCGGAACTCGTTGTATTCCACTCGCCAAGACTCGATCTTGGTTCGTGCATCATCGATAGACAAGAACCAGTTCACGTTCAAGCACTCATCTCGCAAGCTCCCATTGAACGACTCGATGTACGCGTTGTCAGTCGGTTTTCCTGGTCGAGAAAAATCGAGCGTGACGCCAGATTGATAGGCCCAGAGATCCAAGGCCTTCGAGATGAACTCGGGGCCGTTGTCCAGGAAGATCCGTTCGGGCTTCCCTTTGCTCTCGGCGATTTCATCCAGAACCTCCGCGACGTCCGAACCGTGAAGCTTCTGGTCGACGCGAATCGCGAGGCACTCCCGACTAAAATTGTCGACCAACGTCAAGGCACGAAATCTCCGACCATCAAAGAGCGCATCCGAGACAAAGTCCATCGACCAGCTCTGGTTGCGTTCGGTCGGTTCAGGTCGCTCAGCTCGCCGAGCCGCAGAAACATGGCGTCGAGGACGCTTGCGGCGCAGGCTCAGCCCCTCTTCGCGGTACAGGCGATGCACTCGGTGCTTGCTCACCTTGAACCCTTCTCGCTTTAGCAGGATGTGAATCCGGCGATATCCGTACCGCACGCGTGCTTCCGCGAGCTCTCGAATCCGCTGGCGAAGAACGACTGGATCCTTCTTCGTTGACTGATATCGACAACTCGAACGAGCGAGTGGCAGCGTTCTGCAGGCCCGCCGCTCGCTGACCTGGAACCGCTCTTGCAGGAAGGGCACGAAGGAGCGCTTCTGAGCGACCTTCAAAGTTTTTTTCGATGACTTCCTGCAACATCGCCTTGTCGAGAGACAAGTCAGCCACCATCGCCTTCAGCTTGCGGTTCTCTTCCTCGAGCTGCCGAAGCTTGCGAAGCTCAGATGGCCCGAGCCCGCCATACTTTCGCTTCCAGCGGTAGAAGGTCTGCTCCGTGATCCCCAGCTTGCGCACGATCTCCTTGACCTTCGTTCCCGTCTCGGCCTGGCGTAGGGCGAAGGCGATCTGCTGTTCGGTGAACTTCGATTTCTTCATCCTGATCTCTCCTCTTCAGAGGTTGAGGTCAGCCGAAATCTAACATGAATCGTGGATCAGGTTCTTCGGGGCATGTCAAGGGCTACCGCTGAATCGACGTCATCAGCGGTGGCGGAAACAGCATGCGGCGTTTTCGGCACCGCCGATATGTGGCGATCCGACAACCATGCCCCGCCGGGGTCCCTTCCGGGGTCGACGTGATGAGACAACGACGCGATTAGTCGCCCAAAGAAATTGATCTGCTACCCAGAGATCGGTTACGCAAGCCCGCGTGGCGCCGGTAGTATTGATCCGCTGCCGATGATTGGAGGGCGATGACACGCTCTCTCACTGGAACTGCCCAAAACGCTATCCTCACCCCTTCGAGAACCATTCAAGCTGACCAGAAAACCTCCAGAACCGACCCTCTCGTTCGACCATGCCTCCCGCGCTAGACGACATCAATCAGACTTGGACGGCGCTGACGCTGATGGCAAGCGGCGGGCAAGACCGTACCGGGCAGAGTCGGCCTGAGACGGCCGATGCCGTACCGATATGTTCGAGCGAGGGGAGCGCGACGGAATCAGACCTGGATCGAAACTGGAGCGGAGACGATCTCGAACTCCTTCCCGGCCCGCCAGTGCTCGATGCGCTTGGTGCGAAGGATCCCGCAGCACCAGCTGAGCCTGCCAGCGCCCCGATTTGCCCAGCCTCCGAATCCGACCTCGACTCGTGCTGGGCACTAGACGACATCAGCGAACTCCCTCGGCAGCAGAGTGAGCCGCCGCGTACCCTCGTTCGGGATCGCGATGCTGCTCCTGTCTTCGCGAGGACGGATGTCACCCGGTCGCCATCACGCGCAATCGGCGTGCCGCGGGCCGCCGAATCGGACGACGAGGCTGAGGATACTGACCGTCGTGCGAACGGCGATTCCGCTGACGCCGGTCACGCGCCATTGGATACCGATCTCGACGAGTTCTTGGACAAATTCGAGGACAAGACCCCCACGTCCGATATCCCCGAGCTCGGCGTCGGCGCTGCCGAGCGAGAAATGGAATTCACCGGCGAAGACGCGTCGGCCCCGGCCCTTGACTCCGAACCAAGCACGATCAGATCGAGCGACGAGCCTCCCGACGAAGCCGCGCTCGACTTCGATGACCTCCTAGATTTCGAAGCTCTCGACGAGTTCGATCCCGACGCATCGGCCTCCTTCGTCGAGATTCGAACACGCTCGATCACCGCCCGGGAGAGGAATGCCCAGCTAGCCCGTGAGCTCGCCCGAAAGCACGACTGGCACGAACCCGGCGAGTTCGCACTTCTCGAAGAGCTGATCGTCCCCCTCAAGCGGCCCGGTAGGCGCCTTGCAATCCTCAATGCGCTCCTCGAGGAGGGCGTTACCTCGGCGGAGCTCCGCGCGGCTTGGCGACTTCGTCAACAGTGGGCTTCGCGTAGGGGTCATATCGGGGACGGCGCCAAACTCCGAGCCGCCCCGAAGCGATGGTTCACAGGCGACCCCACGTGGGTGGAGTGCGTGTTCATTGCGCGTTCCCTGGGAATCGATCTCGACGCAGAAGAGATGGCCCACACTCTCGACGGGCTGAGAGATGATTGGCTCGACGGTTTTGCACGCCAGCAGGCTGGCCGACCGGGCGCATTTCACATTCCCGACAACTTCCGCGAGTACGTGCTCGAGTATTGCCGCTCGACCACCGACTGTGACCTTGGGGACGCGAAAGCTTCGTGGCTCGACCGCATCAATCTTCACGCGTTGCATACACGATTGCCCCTCGAAGTGGTAGAAGAGGCCGAGGAGGTTCCAGTCTGACCACATCGCGTACAGGGCCGAATCTCCTCCATCACGACCGCCTACCCATAGTCGGTTGCATGGTTCGCCACTTGGAGCGGGGAGATACCGATGTCGGCATGGTCATCCCCTCCGAGCCGACACCTCGCGACGAGAACCCCGTCGTGCTCGTCAGATGGATCAGGCAAGGGCGTCAGGAAGCCGTGCCAGCTCACGCATTGGGCTCCGGATTCCAAGCGGGCTGGCAGGTCCAAGACGTGCCTCGTTCGCGAACCCGCAAGAGCCTGGGAACGGGCGAAGTGGTATTGATCCGGACGATGGGCGGGCGGGATCAGGTGCTCGTTCAACTGGATGAAGACTGCTCCCTGCGATGGATCCCGTTTGAAAACCTCAAGCGTATTCGTGGTGTGCACGAGCGCTTTCTGAAGGGTATGGTAGGCCAACCTGGGCACGCTGAGCGATTTAGGCTGAAGACGCTCGCGTACGCGCTCGAACGCTGGAACGCCAACACCGGCGCGCTATCGCACCTCGATATCGACCCCCTCCCCCACCAGATCCATCTCGTCCACCACATCCTCGCGAGCGGCAACCTGAACTGGCTGATCGCAGACGACGTCGGGCTGGGCAAGACCATCGAGACCGGCATGCTGATCTCAGCGCTTCGGCAACGGGGCCAATGCCGGCGCGCTCTCCTCATCACCCCCGCCGGAGTGACACGTCAATGGCAAGATGAACTCACGAACAAGTTCAAGATGGATGACTTCGAAATCTACGGGCGAGACTTCGAGGTACACGAACCCTCGCGATGGCGCCTTCATGACTTCGTCATCGCGTCGATGGACCGGCTCAAGAGCGAAGTCCATCTCGAGAAGCTTCGAGCCAGCGGCACGACCTGGGATCTGATCGTGTTCGACGAGGCGCACCGTCTCACCCGGCGTCAGTGGGGCCAGAAGCTCGACAGCTCAGAACGATTCAAGCTCGCGGCGGCTCTGCGCGCCTCGACCGACAGCATCATCCTTCTCACTGGCACCCCGCACCAGGGGCGAAACGATCAGTTCACGGCACTACTCGAGATTCTACGGCCCGAACTGGCGGACGCCCTCACGAGGATCGATATCGAGCCCGAGATCCTTAGCGAGATGGTCTACCGCAACCGGAAGATCGACGTGACCGACGCGCAGGGCAACTTCATCTTCCACGGCAAAACCACCCTCGCGGTGGAACTCGATGTGTCTGAGGAAGAGATCGCCTTCGACCGAGCGCTGCAACGCTACGTCCGAGCCGGCTACTCGGCTGCGGACGCGGGCGGCCGGCAGACCATGGCGATCGGCTTCGTGATGACCGTCTATCGAAAGCTGGCTTCATCCAGCATCGCGGCCATCTTACGCGCGCTCGAAGGCCGACTGGCAAGGCTGCTTGCGCAGGAGACCGCCGGTGCCTTCGAGTACGACCCCGACGAGGCAGCGGAAGACGATGCTCGATATGCCGGCGAAGGTGACGAGAGCCATGCAGCTGCCGTAGCTGCCACGACATCGCCCTTTTTCGAGGAAGAGTTCGATCTGCTCCGGGAGCTCGTATCGAAAGCGCGCGCGCTCTACCGCTCCGATCGCAAGTTGAGCTGTTTCCTCGAAGAGGTGCTTCCCAAAGCGCTCGAGAAGAACCGAACTGGCAAAGTTTTGATCTTCACCGAGTATCGTGCCACACAGGAGCGCCTGGCCGAGGCACTCAGAGACGCCTATGGCGAGGGAACGGTGGCCATCATCAACGGAAGCCAGAGCATCGATGAGAAGCTTTCAGCCATCGACGCATTCGAAGCGGATGCCGACTTCCTGATCTCGACCGAGGCCGGCGGTGAAGGCATCAACCTCCATCATCAATGCCACGTCATGGTGAACTATGACCTGCCGTGGAACCCGATGCGCCTCGTACAACGCGTAGGCCGATTGTACCGCTACGGTCAGGCCGATCGAGTCATCGTGCTTAACCTCAACGCGCCTCAGACGGTGGACGGCAAGATCGTGGAGATGATGTACGAACGGCTCGACACGATCGTCCGCGAGATGGCGCCCGTGAGCGGCGAGTACTCGGATCGGCTGCACGATGAGATCGTCGGAGAGATCGCCGCCCTCGCCGACCTCGAAGAGATCATCGAACGGGCACTGACCCGCCGGGTCGATCGCCCCCAAGACCGTATTGATGATGCTTTGCGCAAGGCCGCCGATGCCAAGGTTCTTCAGGATGGCATCCTAGCTCGCGCGCAGGGCTTCGACCCAAATGCTACGGCGGGGGAGCTCGCGGTCGGCAGCGACCACCTTCACAGCTTCGCTTTCGCTATGCTCGGGCAGCTCGGCGTCGAGATTCTCGATTCGACCCACGATGGGCGAGTCATGGAGATCCGACTCCCCGAGAAGATCGCCGACGAGATCGGATCGACCCGAACGAGAATCCGGGTTGCCACGGAACGCAAGTTCACGAGGGGTGCGGCATCTGCCGAGATGCTCGACTTCACACACCCGCTAATGCGGAAGATGATCGAGACGGCCCGCTCTCACGAGTTCGGAGGACTGACCGGCGTTTCCCCTTCGCTGCCGTACTCCGCGGCGTTCCCCATGCTGCTTCGCTGGCAGAACGACCAAGGCAGGGTCACGCGCGAGGAGCTGGACGTCTTCGTGGTTCCGCACCCAGACGCGAGCAATGGTATCCCGCCAGTTCAGCGCAATCCCGATGAGTTCTCGGATTGGCTGAGGCAGGCTGCGGGAGACGGAGAACCTGCACGTCAAGACCTCAATCGCAAGACTGCTCTGGAATCGGCTCGTCAGCAGGCGCAGATTCGGCTTGCGGAACTCGCGAGCGCGCAGCTTCATCCGCAACACGTGAGGATCATCGGGGCGGGCTGGATGTAGGCGCAGAGTGGGGTCGGCCCCAATGGGATGTGCCGACCCAGCAGTACCACCACAGTCACACGCCGCGCGCCACCCCTTGTCGAGCCGATAATGGCCCCGCAAAGAGTTTCGTTCACCCAACCCAATCGGAAATCTCTCCGGCTCTGCCGAGATAGCGCGATTTGAACCGCCCCGGGAATCCCGAAAACTCTGGTCTGCCCCCGCTTTGACATCTGGATGACACTGGAACTCGCTGCCATCATCGCGATCGGAGGACGAGATGGCACGAACGGGATACCCCGCGGGTTCCCCCACCGGGTCATTGATCTGGTCAAGGACGGCAACAAGATCGCCGAAGGCTGTAAGGCGCTGGGCGTACCGCCCGGTCGGCTCCGCCCACGCTGGACGCGATCTTCGAGAGCCGGACCGGCGGGCACCCCACTACGCTGCTCGACACGCAACAACAGGAGAAGAGGGACTCGTGTCGAACTGAATCCCTGGTCTCGCGGGGAATCCCAATCGGGACCGTCACGATCACGGAATTCCCCGATCCGATCCGGTCCGGTCCGGCATGCCCGTACGGCGCGGGTCGGTCCACGCGACGCTCGAGCCACGCGTGAAGAACCATCGTCTGGCCGCCTTCGAGGGGATGCCGCTCCGAGCCGCGCTGCGGACATCGGCTGGCCTATGATCGGCCGGAAAGGCGAGGTCCATGAAACTCGGCGAATACCTGGAGCGCATCGGATATCACGGTCCCGCGACACCCGATCTCGCGTGTCTGCGGGAGATCCATCGTCGGCATGTGCTCTCGATCTCCTATGAGAACCTGGACGTCCAGATGCGGCGTCCCGTCGACCTGGACATGGAGCGGATCTTCGAGAAGATGGTCCTCCGCCGACGGGGCGGTTGGTGCTACGAGATGAACGGCCTGCTGGGTTGGGCGCTCGGCGAGATCGGCTTCGATGTCATGCGGATGAGCGGGGCGGTGATGCGATCCTCGCAGGGCGACAAGACCATCGGGAATCATCTGGTGCTCGCCGTGCGGCTCGAAGAGACCTACATCGCGGACGCGGGGCTCGGAGACGCACTGATCGATCCCATTCCCCTCGCCGAGGGGGACATCGCCCAGGCCGATCGGGGCTTCCATCTCGAAAGGCAGGCCGACGGCTTCTGGCGCTTTCACAATCATCCGGGCGCGATTCCATCGGATTTCGATTTTCTTTACGAGCCCGCGGACGAGCATCTCCTCGCGCGGGTCTGCGACGAGCTGCAAAGCGATCCGGAATCGATGTTTCGACAGAACCTGATCTGCATGCGACGGGACGAAGGAGGGGGCACGCACATCCTCCTCGGGCGGGTCCTCGCACGCCCCGGTCGGCCCAGAGTCGTCCTTGAAGATGCGGACGCCTTCCGACGGCCCCT
>DRKE01000201.1 GCA_011051925.1 Deltaproteobacteria bacterium | reverse complement strand
TGAAGAGGGCGAACGAGAAGATGAAGGCCCAGCTTCCCCCGGATTCGGCCACGCGATCGGCAATGCGCTCGCCGAGAGAGAGTGTCTGGTCGTATTCCTCGTTGATGTTCTCCGCCAGGATCTCACGGCCGCGAAGGCTCTCCACGACCTCCTTTTCGAGACTGTCGAGATCCCCGAGATCCTTTTCCGGGCCCATCCTGCTCCATGGGTCGTGGCGGCACGGTCCGGTTCGCCGGGGGCGTCGTCGCGCCGGTCCGGCGACTCCGCCGCGATCGCCATGCTAGAGTTCCCGGGGCCGGACATCGAATGCTTCGCTCGCGAAGGAGACGGTACGATGAGACAGTGGGTCGCGATCGGGATCCTCGGCCTGGCGATCGGGCTCGCGGGCTCGGCTGCAGCGGAGGACATGGAGGTGGTCTTCGCCACTCCGGGCATCGCCGAAGGAAACCTGGCCTCCAGGGCGAAGGAGTCGATCGAGGCGCTTCCGGGGATCCGATCGGTCGATGTCGATACCTTCAAGAAGTCGATTCGCGTCCGCTTCGACGATGATCGGCTCGTCGTGAGTCAGATCGTGTCCGCGCTGACCTCGGTGAACTGTTCGGTCTCGGGATACGAGAAGCAGTAGCCGTGTGATCGGCGTGGGGAAGGATCCCGAGCTGCGCCCCGAAGGTTCATGGCCGCCGCCGAGGAATCGATGGATTCCCGCTTTGCGGAGGCCGCCTGGGTCCTTCGGATCGGTGAGACGAGAACGTTCTAGACCCGATCCATCGTGGATGCCGGTCTCGGCGCTTCAGCAAGGACTGGACAAGGACGGATCAGGCTAGATGTGGAGCACCTCGGGCAGCCAGCGGTCGGGGGACTCGAAACGCTCGCGGCCGAGAGGGCCGAGATCGCAGGCTCCGTAGTGTCCGGTCGTGATCCGCTCGGCCAGCACGGTCGCGATTCCGAACGACTGCATGACGCCCCGACCGGTGAGGGAGTGAGCCTCGAGGAGATTCGCGATGCCCGGAACGGGGCCGGCGATCCCGCTGCGATCGGGCGTGACGGCATAGAGACCGGACCAGCCGCGCAAATGACCACAGCGCTCGAAGCTCGAGCAGCGATGGGCCAGTCGGGGCCAGACGAACTCCTCGAAATAGGCGTTTCCGTCGTAGCTGAAGTCGAAGCCCGGTACTTCGTCGGGAATCGAGTATCCGGCCAGGAAATGCCCGGCTTCGGGATGGAAGTAGAGGTCGCTCGAATCGACGATCATGCCGAGCCGGTCGAGGTCGACGCCCGGTACGAGATCCGCTGGTCGGACGTCGACGAGGGCGATCTGGCGTCGAACCGCTTCCGTGACATCCCGAAGGCCGATCTTCGACGAGAAGATCGATGACCATGCTCCGAGACAGTTGACCACCACATCGCAGGAAATCCGGGTTTCTCGAGCCCGTCGCCCGGTGGGGACGCGATGGGTCGTGAGGATCTCGCGCAGGATGCCCGAGGTGTCGGTCGGATCCCCGCCGGCGACCTCGATCACGTCGACGCCGCGGACGCGGCGCAGCCCGCTCCGTCCATCGATGCGCGCGGTCTCGACGCCGTCGATGAAGTGGCGATCCGAGAATCGGACGCCGAGCTTCTCGGCCTCGCGTCGATGGTAGGCCCGGACGGCGTTCGGATTCACGAGCCCGTCGCGGGGGGACCAGGTCGCGCCGACCAGCTCTTCCAGATTGCGATCGAGGATCGGAAAACGCCGGGTGATCTCGTCCCGGCGGAGGAGCTCGACCGTGATTCCCGCCGCTTCCTGTAGCGTCCGCTTCTCACATGCCACGGCGAACCGATCGGGGTCGGCATAGAGCCACAGGTATCCCGTTTCGCGAAAACCGAAGAGTTCGCGATGGGCGCGGAAGAAATCGAGCGTGATCCGACAGGTCTCGATGTTGATCGGTTGCCACCAGGTCGCGCGGGCGCCCCCGGCATTCAGCTCGGATGACGCATAGAGGCCGCCCAGGTCGAGATCGATGACATGGATGTCGTTCACGCCCCGTTTCGCGAGTTCGTGGGCGAGCGTCGTCCCGATCACCCCACCTCCCGCGATGAGGACGTTCACGCGTTCCAAGGGATCCTCTCCCCATCTCTTCCCGAAGTCCCGCTCAACCGCCCCCGATGTCGACGTCGAAGGCCTCGTAGACGAGATCCGCTCCCCGGTGCCGGTGTCGCTCGAATCGGTCGAGCAGGAGATTCGTCTGCCGCCGCAAGAGGCGCGGAGAGTCGTCACTCTCCAGTCTCGAAATCAGCCGGTCACACTCGCCGACGAGCGTCGCGTGTTCTGCCTTCAATCCCTCGACCTGACGCCACAATCGCGGCGCTTCGGAGACGATCTCGGAGAGCAGGCCCGTGGGCGCTTCGGTCTCGGCAACGTGTTCGTCGGTCGCGCGTGCGAGCCTCGTGAGCGCGCGATGGAGTCGCTTCCGCCAACGCTCGCGATTCGCGATGGGCGCCCCGATGGCCCGTCGGACCGCGTGGAGGGAGTCGTAGAGACGCTCCTTGGCTTCGAGGGCCAGCGCCAGACCAGGGAGTTCGCTGGCGATGTCGGCGACGGCCGCCGATGCGAGCAGGCCCCGGAATTCGTCTCCCTCCATTCGAACGAGGGTCTCGTGGTCACCGGCTTCGAAGAAGACCTCGCTGCGATTCTCGAGGCTCGAGTCGAGGACGGTCGGAAGCCCGTAGGCCGCTCCCAGGGGGGGGACGGCACCGAGCGC
>DRKE01000200.1 GCA_011051925.1 Deltaproteobacteria bacterium | reverse complement strand
GGCCTACATCCGCTATTTCTGGCTGCTGCTCGGGCTGGCCGCCACGGCTGCGGCCCAGCAGAAACCACCCGTTCTCGTCACGCTGCTCGAGCGGATGTTCCGCCAGACTGCGGCGCGGATCCGGGCCGACGCATGAGCGAAGACATTCGACACCACGGGGATCCGGGACAGAGCGCTCTCGGCCGGCACGTCCGGGGATCCAGCCTGCTTCTTCTCGGACGCATGGCGTCCAAGGTGGTGAATTTCGCTGTCCAGGTCGCGATCGTCCGACTCCTCACCAAGGACGACTATGGCGCCTTCGCCTACGGGCTGGCCCTGGCCCTGGCGGGCGAGCTCGTCGTCAAGTTCGGGCTGGGACGCGGAGCGAACCGCTACGTTCCCTACTACGCGGAACGGGGCGAGCACGCGAAGGTGATCGGAACCCTCGCACTGGTCGGATCCGTCATCGTCACCCTGGGCACGGTCTGTTTCGGGATCCTCTGGTGGGGATCCGGCCGGGGCTGGTCGGGATTCCCGACCGGAGAAGGCGCTCGCGTCGTTCTCATCCTCTCGCTCCTGGCACCCATCCAGGCGCTCGACACGATCTGCATCCAGACCCTCGCCTGCTATTCCAGACCAAGGGCGATCTTCTTCCGCAAGCACGTCCTGGGTCCCGGACTCCGGGCCGCCGCCGTGCTCTCCGTCTTCCTCCTGGGCGGCGACAGTGAAGCGCTGGCCATCGCCTACCTCGCAGGCGGCGTTGCCGGCATCCTGGTCTCGCTACATCTCACGCGGAACGAGTTGCGGGCGCATGGCGTCCTGCCCCTTCCCCTTCGCCAATGGCGGGTTCCGTGGCGGCCCCTCTTCCGATTCTCGTTCCCCCTGCTCAGTTCCGACCTCGTCTTCATCGTGATGACCGGCATCACGACCGTGCTTCTCATGATGACCGATGGCGAGGCCGGCGTCGCGTCGATGCGGGCGGTCGTACCCGCCGCCGCGCTCAATACCCTCGTCGCCCAGAGCTTCGGACTCCTCTTCATGCCCATGATCATGCGGGCCCGGGCGCGGGGCGACTTCGACGGATTCCGCGCCCAGCATTGGCAATCGGCTGCCTGGGTCTCCGTCCTGACCTTCCCGATCTTCGCGCTCACCTTCGGTATCGCGCCGGATCTCGTGCCCGGACTCCTCGGCCCGGAATACGTCGAATCCGCGTCGCTGCTTGCGCTTCTGGCCGCCGGCCACTACCTCAGCGTTTCGATGGGATTCACTTCCGAAATGCTCCAGGCCCTCGGGCGGACACGAGCGATCGTGTCGACCGATTTCGCGATGATCCTCGTCGGTCTCGGTGTCGCCCTGTTCCTCTGTCCCCAGCAGGGCGCCCTGGGTGCCGCGATCGCCGTCACGAGCGCCCGACTGGTCGGCGCCCTGGGCCGCCAGATCATCCTGCTGCGTCGACCGGAAATGGGACGGATTCCGCGGAGCCAACTCCTGGTCTGGGGAAAGGTGCTGCTCGCCACCGCCTTCGTCACGGCGTTCGGCTGGATCTGGCAGCCGCCGCTCCTCGCGCAGCTCCTCGTCCTCGCCAGCGTATCGCTGCTGCTTCTCCGGTCGACGGCGCGGAGTCTCGACCTCGCGCGCGCCTTCCCGGAACTGCTTCGCATCCCGCTCTTCGCCCGGGTCGCAGGCGCCTCATGAAAGGAGCAGGCCACCTCGATCGGGTCCCACCGGTCCGGATCCGATCGCTGCTGCTGATCACGCTCTGGATCGCACTGGCCTGCGATGGCCCCGCCCAGACGGCCCCGCGATCGACAGGCTCTCTCCGGGTCGATGGAATCTGGATCTCGAAACACGAACTCGCTTCCCTCCCCCTCTCGGGACCGGCCTGGGAGGGACTGCTGGACCAGGTTCGAAAGCCCGTCTCGAATCCGGACCTTTCCGACCAGGATGACCCGGACAACATCCGGGTATTCGCGCGGGCGCTCTACGCCGCACGAACCGGCGACCGGAAGGTGGCCCGGGAGGTCGTCGACGCCTGTCGCGCAATCCGGGGAACGGAGCGGCGGGCGACGGCTCTCTCCGTTGGGCGTGAACTCCTGGCCTACGTCCTCGCTGCCGATCTCGTCGGGCTCGACGGGAAGGAACGCGAGGATTTCGAACGTTGGCTGCGCGGCATCCAGCACCGTTCCTTCCGGGGACGCACCCTCCGGAGCACCCATGAAGACCGCCCCAACAACTGGGGTACCCACGCCGGCGCGACCCGACTGGCCATCGCCGCCTATCTCGGGGATGTCCGGGAGGTCGCACTCGCAGCGCATGTCTTCCGAGGCTGGACGGGCGAGCCCGATGGCTGGCAGGGGTTCGTCTTCGGAGCCGATGGCTGGCAGCCCGACGGGACTCGCCGCTATGCCGTCAATCCGCGCGGCGCTTTGCGCGAAGGACATCCGATCGGCGGCGTGCTGCCCGACGATCAACGCCGTTCGGGTCGTTTCCGATGGCCGCCACCCCGGGAAAACTACGTCTACGAAGCGCTCCAGGGCGCCGTCGTCCAGGCGGCCCTGCTGGAGCGGCTCGGATACGACGCCTGGCGCTGGGGCGATCAGGCCGTGCTCCGCGCGTTCGAATGGCTTCACGAAGAGGCGGACTATCCGGCCGAGGGCGACGACACCTGGCTGCCTCACATCATCAATCGTGCCTACGGCACCGATTTCCCGGCGCCCGTGCCCACGCATCCGGGGAAGGGAATGGGCTTCACCGATTGGACCCACCCACCCAGGCCCCTGGAGGCCCGATCCGGAACGGAGCACTAGCCGCGAAACGTCTCGGCGAACCGGATCGACAGAAGAGCGGCCGCACTGCAGGCACCCGCCAGGGGAACCCAGCGCGGAACCGAGAAAGGGGGCGCCCCCGCCTCCGGCCGCCGCTTGATGCGTAGCAGAGACAGGTTCACCGCGACGAAGACCAGGAGCGTCACGATCGATGTCCCTTCGGCGAGCGGCGCCAACGGAAGCCAGAGCGCGAGCACGAGAACGAGGGCGCCGACTGCCGACGTGGCCACGACCGGCGTCCCCCGCCGATCGGATACCCTGGCCAGGACCCCCGGAAGATGTCCACGAGCGGCGAGTCCGTAGACCACGCGGGACGCCATGATCATCTGGATGAGCGCACCATTGACGACGGCCAGGGTCCCGACGACGGCGATCCCGGTCGCCGGTGTGCCCGTGGCCCGCTCGTAGAGAAAGGCCAGGGGCGCACGACTCGCGGCCAGTTCGGCCGGTGGGGCGATCAGGACGGCCACGGCGGCAAGCAGACCGTAGAGCGCTGTCGTCACGCTCAGCGTGATCGCGATGGCCAGCGGCAGGGTCCGCCGCGCCCCCTTCACCTCCTCGGCCACGTTGACCATGTCTTCGAATCCCAGGTACGCATAGAAGGTCAGCAGCGACGCCGCGCCGACACCGCGCCAGGCGTGGGGCCGGAACAGGGGGACCAACTCCCCCCAATGCGCGGGCAGCGCTGCGAGGCTCTCGCGGGCCACCCAGATGACGACCGCGAGTCCTCCGACCTCGATCAGCGTGAAGAGTCCGGCGATCGAGACGGACTCCCCGATTCCCCATGCGGCGATCCCCATCATGAGGCCGACGAAGCAGGTCACCACGACGGGCTCCGGCCAGGTGACGAATTCGCTGAGATACCCCGCGAACCCGACCGCCATCGCCGCGGCCGAGATACTGCCAGCCAGCGCCACCCCGAGGCCCACGAGGGTCGCGAGGGTCCGACTTCCCCAGCCGGCCTCCACGTAGGCGGCCTCGCCCGCACTCTCGGGAAAGCGCGAGACCAGCTCTCCGAAGCTGAATGCGGTGAACGCAGCCAGGATCGAAGCCACGAGAAAGGCACTCGGTGCGGCCATGCCCGCGACCTTCACCACCTCTCCGATCAGCAGGTAGATTCCCGCCCCCACCGTTGTCCCCAGGCCGTAGAGGGTCACCTGGAAAAGCGATAGACGACGGCGAAGACCCGGGCCGCCGGGCCCGGTCATGGCCGGGTTCTCGTACGACTCGATCTCCCGACCCCCTTCACGACCAGGGGATTCGATCCGTCGCCGTCCGAGCCTGCGGACGGGGACGGCCGCGCGAAGCTCCGGTCGATTCGGGCGATGAACCGGGCCGCATCACTCGGCATCGACGATCCCGGCCGTCCCGCCGAAAGGCGCCGGCCTCTGCATGAAGATAAGGTGACAAATCGAGCAAGATCCCCCCGATGCATTGACACGCATCCCCGCTGCCCGGAGCATGCGCATCCAGCCAGGAAGGTGGGCACCACGGCTCCCTGGCGCATGGCTGGACCCTGTCCAGATGAACCGAAACGAATCGAGAGGAGATGACATTCGTGACCAGACAAAGGCGGTCGATTCCGGGGATCCTTGCAATGCTACTTCTTCTGCTGGCGAATCCCACACGAGCGACGGAGGAGACGGGATCCCCGAAGATCAGCATCGGCGAGAAGGGCCTTCGCGTCCAGACCGCCGACGGCCGCTTCAAGTTCAAGATCGGTGGCCGATTGCATGCGGACGCGTCGGTCCACGCGGGGGATACCCCCGGAACCGAATCCGACGGCACGAATCGCGACGCCACCGACGGCACCGAGATCCGGCGCGCGCGATTCCTGTTGAAGTCGACGCTCTACGAGGACTGGAGCTGGACCGGTGAGGTCGACTTCGAGGGCAACAAGGTCGCGATCAAGGACTTCGACGTCGCCTACCGGGGACTCGAAGGCACGAAGATCACCCTGGGCCACCAGAAACAGCCCTACAGCCTCGATGTCGAGATGAGCTCGAACGACATCCCGTTCATCGAACGGGGCATCGACGTCGATCTGATCGTCCCTGTCATCGACCGCGCCATCGGCATCCGCGGGGACCTGCACGGAGAGAAGTGGTTCGTCGCGGCGGGCTTCTACGGAGACGGCGCGGCGAGCGGCGACCGGAACACCAGCGAAGGATGGGGTGCCGCGGCCCGGGCCATCGTGACGCCGATCCAGAAGGAGGACCAGGTCCTCCACCTCGGATTCCGCGGGGCCATCCGACGGCCCGAATCCGGCAACGAATCCCTTCGTTTCCGCGCCGAGACCACCCACATGTCCGACTACTTCGCCGTCGATACGGGATCGATGATCCAGAACATCCAGGAAGTGATCCTCTACGGCCCGGAGGCCGCGTTCGCCTGGGGCCCCTTCTCGATCTTCGGCGAGTACAATCGCG
>DRKE01000199.1 GCA_011051925.1 Deltaproteobacteria bacterium | reverse complement strand
GCCCATAGGCATCGAGATAGGCGTTCGCCGTGCTGCGCCAGAGTCGGAAGGCCGCGGAAAACCCGCCCTCGTCGAAATCATCGTAGAAGATGCCCCCGATTCCCCGCTGTTCCCCACGATGGGGCAAATGGAAGTAGTCGTCGCATTGCTTCTTGAAACGGGGATAGAGGTCGGCCGAATGGACCTCGCAGGCGGCGCGAGCGGTACGATGCCACAGGATCGCATCCTCCCGGAATCCGTAGTACGGCGTGCAGTCGAACCCGCCACCGAACCACCAGACGGGTTCCGCACCCTCCGGATCTCCGGCGAGGAAGAACCGGAAATTCGCATGGCTGGTCGGCACGTAGGGATTGCGCGGATGCACGATCAACGAGACCGAGATGGCCTCGTAGGTGCGTCCCGCGAGCTCCGGCCGACGGGTCGTGGCGGCGGCGGGCATCTCGCGCCCCAGCGTATGCGTGAAATGGACGGCCGCCTTCTCGAAGACCGGACCGTCTTCGAGCACGCAGGGCCGCGATACGCCGCCGCCGGGTCGGGGGATCTCCTCCCTTCGGAATCGGACCGAACCGTCGAGCGCCTCGAGGCGGGCACAGATCCTTTCCTGGAGATCCGTCAGGAATCGATCGACGGCGGGCAGATCCGGCGGATCGGGCGCGGCCTTCGTCATGGTCTCCTCACGGCGTCGGGTTTCCTTCGGCGGCCGAGGCTACCAGATCGCCGGATCCATCGAGAGGGCATGGCCCGATCCGCATGGCCCGGATAGACTCCCGCGCCTCGAACCGCCCTGTGAGCCCCGGCACCAAGACGCCGCCCCTTCGAGGATCCCGTGACGAAACGTCCCCCACCCGAACAGCGACCCGCCCGCCCCTTTTTCTCCTCCGGCCCCTGCGCCAAGCGACCCGGCTGGTCGACGGGCGCACTCGACCGGGCCCTCGTCGGGCGTTCCCATCGCGCCGCCCCCTCGAAGGCAAGGATCCAGGAGGTCTCGGACCGCAGCCGCGCCCTGCTCGGCATCCCCGACGATTGGCGCCTGGGGATCGTGCCCGCATCGGATACCGGTGCCGTCGAGATGGCCCTCTGGTCGCTGCTGGGCGCTCGCGGGGTCGACCTTCTCGCCTGGGAAAGCTTCGGTTCCGGCTGGGTGGGCGATGTCGTCAAGCAGCTCCAGATCGCGGACCATCGCATCCTCGAGGCGGAGTACGGGCAGCTGCCCGATCTCTCCCGTGTCGACTTCGAACGCGATGTCGTCTTCACGTGGAACGGAACGACCTCGGGCGTCCGCGTTCCCGATGGGAACTGGATCGCGCCCGATCGTCAGGGACTCACGATCTGTGACGCGACCTCGGCCGTTTTCGCGATGGAGATCGCCTGGGATCGACTCGACGTCGTCACGTGGTCCTGGCAGAAGGTGCTCGGCGGCGAAGCCGGCCATGGCATGCTCGCGCTTTCACCGCGGGCCGTGGAGCGCCTCGAGAGCCATACGCCCGCCTGGCCGATGCCCAAGATCTTCCGACTCACCAAGGCGGGCAGACTCAATCAGGCCATCTTCGAGGGATCGACGATCAACACGCCGTCGATGCTCTGTGTCGAAGACGCGATCGACGGACTGACCTGGGCAGAATCCGTCGGCGGGCTCGAGAGCCTGATCGCCCGCTCCCGGGCGAACCTCGCCGCCGTCGAGAAATGGGTCGGCACAGCCACCTGGACCGACTTCCTGGCCGAGGATCCCGCCACGCGCTCCTCGACGTCGATCTGCCTCAAGCTCGTCGACGAATGGACCCTCGAACGTGACCCGGACGAGGTCGCGACCGCGATCCGATCCGCCGTCCGCCTGCTCGAAGACGAAGGCGTCGCCTACGACATCGGAGCCTATCGCGATGCGCCGGCGGGGCTCCGGCTCTGGGGTGGCGGCACGGTGGAGACAACGGACCTGGAGGACCTGTTCCCCTGGCTCGACTGGGCCTGGGCGGAGATTCGGAGCCGGGCTTCCTGATCGAAGCCTTCCGCCCGATCGGGGCATCAGGACATCGCGACCCTCAGTCGACGATCGCGACCTTCAACGCCTGAAGGCGCTGCAGCCGTTCTTCCTGGGTCTTCAACCGATCCTTCTTGACTTCGAGTTCCGCGCGCAGGGACGCGTAGAGCTGTTCCTGGTTGCTCATCCGCTTGCGCATCCGGGCCTCGGTCTGTCGGGCAAGGGCGAGCTCCTCGCGCAGCTTGCCCAGCGCCTCCTCGTGTTCGGCCCGTTCCGCGCGAAGACCCTCCGCCGACGCGCCCGGATCGGGGGCCGCGAACGGACCCTCGCCGGACCGTTCCGAAGCCGCCCCGAGCGCCCGGGTCTGCGCCTCGAGCCTCGCTTCCAGTTCGGCGACCTGCCGCCCGAGCGTGTCGCTCAGGGCCAGGGCGCGATCCCTTTCGGCCTCGGCGCGCTCGGCTCGGGCCTCGTGATCCCGGATCCGGGCGAGCGTACCCAGGGGCTGCTCCGGTGTCCTGGACCCGCGCTTGCGTTTTTTTTCGATCCGGTTGCGAAGGGTGGCCAGTTCCTCCGCCTGGCGCGCCCGGGCCTGCTTCTGTTTCTGCAGATCCGCCTCGCGTTCCTCGAGTCTTCCGAGCAGGGTGTCGCGTTCCGTTTCGAGCCCGCGCGCCCGGGCCTCGGCAGATCGCCACGAAGACAGGACGAACAGGAAGGCGGCGACCGCCAACAGCCCCGATACGAGTTGTCCAGCCATCTTCGTTCCGCCTCCATGTGGAATTCCGGCGCGTCATCCTTCCCCGGAGCCCGACCGGGCGGCGACAGGGGAGATCCGTGTCCTTCGAGTCTACACTCCGCGGGAGCCGAACGTGGGCCCTGCCTCCTTTGCTCCTGGCGACGAGCCCTCCGGGAGAGGGGGGACGGGCCCCCACGAAACCGGGAGAGATCCGATTGGGCCATGCCGAGCGACTGATCCGAGCCGCCCGCAGGCTTTCCGATCGCCTCGCCCCCGTCCGCTTCGGCCCACCCGTCACCCACGTCTACGATCCGACCCGATATGCCGCCCGGGGCACCCGGCGCTATCTCCGCCGTTTCGCCGACGGACCGAAACGCGTCCTCTTCCTCGGCATGAATCCCGGTCCCCATGGCATGGCCCAGACCGGGGTCCCCTTCGGCGAGATCCACATGGTTCGCGATTGGATGGGCATCGAGGAACGCATCGACCGCCCGCGGAACGAGCATCCCCGACGCCCCATCGAGGGCTTCGCATGCCGCCGGAGCGAGGTCAGTGGCGCCCGACTCTGGGGCGCGATCGCCGAGCGATGGAGCGATCCGAAGGCCTTCTTCCGAGAGCATTTCGTCGCGAACTACTGCCCCCTCGTCTTCATGGAGGCCAGCGGACGCAACCGGACGCCGGACAAGCTTCCGGCACACGAACGCGATGCGGTCTACGCAGCCTGCGACGACCATCTCCGGCGGGTCGTCGCCATCCTCGATCCCGAATGGGTGGTGGGCATCGGCGCCTTCGCGGAGACCCGCGCGCGAGCCGCACTGGCCGATCGGGATCTCGGAATCGGCCGCATCCTGCATCCGAGTCCCGCGAGCCCCCGGGCCAATCGCGGTTGGGCGGAGCAGGCCTGGAAGGACCTTCGTGCCCTCGGATTGTGCTCGCCATCCCGAG
Organism: Deltaproteobacteria bacterium; assembly: GCA_011051925.1. Lineage (GTDB taxonomy): Bacteria > Myxococcota_A > UBA9160 > UBA9160 > UBA4427 > UBA4427. The sequence goes on along the minus strand of DRKE01000199.1, from coordinate 793 downwards.
CGGAGCCGTCCCCGGGGCGCTGAGGGGGCCCATCCGGCTCGCACGGGGCCCCACCTGCCGGAGCCGGGGTCAGACGTTACCCTGTTCGCGCTGCTCATCCCGCCCAGCAAGGAGTCTTCGGAACGATGCGCCTGAATCCCATCTTCGACCCACCGTGCCTGGCCTCCCCGCCCTGTCGGAGGGCCCGATCGGCCCTTCTCGTACCCCTGCTCGTGATGGTCGGCCTGCTCGGATGGAGCCCCCCGACGCAGGCCGGGAGCAGTGCCGGAACCTCGGGTGAGAAGGATTCCGTCATCTCGGAGATCGATGCCTTCATCGCCCGGAATCCGGTGGACAAATCCGTGCATCGCTGGCGGACGAAGCTGAAGAAGCCCCCCGTCCTCCATTTCGATCCGGACAAGACCTATACGTGGAAACTCGATACGAATGTCGGCGAGATCCGCTTCCGATTGCTCCCCGAGGTGGCTCCCATGCATGTCAGCAGCACGATCTACCTGACGCGCCTCGGGTTCTACGACAGACTGCTCTTCCATCGCGTGATCAAGGGCTTCATGGCCCAGGGCGGCGATCCCCTCGGCAATGGTCGGGGCGGCCCCGGCTATCGCTTCGCCGGAGAATTCGACGATGCGGCCGTCCACGATGCGCCCGGAATCCTTTCGATGGCCAATTCGGGTCCCGGCACCGATGGCAGCCAGTTCTTCATCACGTTCCGTGCGACGCCGTCCCTCAACAACCGGCACACGGTCTACGGCAAGGCCGAATCCCAGGAGAGTCTCGAAACGATCCGCAAGAT
>DRKE01000198.1 GCA_011051925.1 Deltaproteobacteria bacterium | reverse complement strand
GCACCTCGGGTCGATCGACGTCGAGAGCGGCCGGGGGGAAGGCACGCGATTCACGATCTCCCTGCCCCTGGCGGTCGTCGCCTGAGGGCCCTCTCGAGCGCCGATGCCGGCCCCCGCTTGCCGGCGGGCAGGCCGCGCCCGCCCGGCCGCGTCGGTCTCCCCTCGCCGAGCGTCCATCGCCGGGCACCCCACGGGGCGCCGGTGACTGTCGTCACGGATGCACGTCGGACGTCATTCGATAATATGGGAAATTATTCCCAACTGTAATATGCTGTTGCCGGGTGGCGATGTCGCCAGCCATGACCGTCGGGGTTCCGACGACGCGAGGGGGAGCAGATCGTGTTGACGAACATCGAATACGAGGAAGACGCGGCGATCCGGCTGATCCGCGAGGCCACCCGGGCCTATTCGACCCGGCGGGTTCCGCGCGAAGCGATGACCTGCCTGCTGCCGAATTGTCCCCCCGAAGTCGGCGATCTGGTCCTCGCACGGGTGGAGGCGATCGGATACCACAAGCGCCTCCATCGTCCCGACCGTTCGAAGCGCAATCTCTTCGTGGGCGACCTCGTCATCGTCGCCTATGCGGATCGCTATGCACCCAGTCAATTCGAGGCGATCGTGCCGTCCGACCTTCGTACCTGTCATCTCGCGGCGGCCGGAGGAATCGCATCACGCGTCGTGCTCCGACACGATCGCATCCGGCGGGCGCCGACCGTCCTGCGACCGCTCGGTCTGCTTGCCAGCGGACCCGAGGCGCCGCCGCTGAACGTCGCGGGCTGGGCCCTCGATCCGCCGCGGTCGCACGATGAGCACAATGGCATCGGGATTCCCGTCGTGGCGATCGTCGGCACGTCCATGGACTCCGGGAAGACGACGGTCGCGGCCCATCTGGCCCGGGGGCTGAAGAATTCCGGATTGCGGGTCGGCTACGCGAAGGTGACGGGAACGGCGGCGGCGGGCGACCCGTCCCTCGTCCTCGATGCCGGCGCCGATCCGGTACTCGATTTCACGGATGCGGGATTCGCATCGACTTATCGACTCGCCAGGGGAACGGTCGAGGCGATCTTTCGTGATCTGGTCGGCCATGTCGCCGGCGCGCCGGTCGACGGAGTCCTGATCGAGGTCGCGGACGGTCTCTTCCAGACCGAGACCGCATCGCTGCTCGAGAGTGGATCGTTCCGGACGCTGGTGGACCAGATCCTCTTCGCGGCACCGGAGTCGATGGGGGCGACGGCCGGTGCCGCCTGGCTCCGGGAGCGGCGTCTCCCGCTCGTGGCCCTTTCCGGGGTTCTCGCGTCTTCTCCGCTGCAGGTTCGGGAAGCACGCGAGCAGACCGGACTTCCCGTCTACGGTCCTCAGGATCTGCTGGACCCCTCGACGGCCGCGAAGCTCCTCGTGCGGAGATCCGTCGCCACGGGGCTCGAGAAATGAGGCGCTCCCGGAGGAACCGGGGGCTCGCGCTGGTCCTGCCCGTTCCGCGCATCCCGATTCCCGACAGTGGGGCTGGCGAGGTCCACGACCTCGATGCGCTCCGGGAGTCGAAGACCGCCCCGCGAGTCGAGTCCTCCGGGCGGGGTCGGATCCGGGCGGGCTCGTCCGCGAATTCCGGGGGGCTCGAATACTATGCGTACCTTCCCCGATCGCCGGGACGCTGGGACGGACCGGCTCTCCTCGTGGTCGTGCATGGGATTTCCCGGAATGCCCTCGAGATCGTGTCCGAGTTCGCGCCCTTCGCCGAGGCATCCGGCGTGTCGCTTCTCGCCCCCCGCTTCGATGCGGAGACGTTTCCGGACTATCAGCGCCTGGGCCGCCTCGGCCGGGGGCCTCGGGCCGATCTCGCGATCCAGGCCGCGATCGATTCGTTCTCCCGCGCGAGCGGGATCCGTTTCGAAAGACGGTTCTTTTTCGGTTTCTCGGGCGGAGGGCAATTCGTCCACCGATACCTGATGGCTCACCCGGACCAGGTGGACGCGGCAGTCGTCGCGGCGGCAGGCTGGTACACGGCTCCGGACGTTCGCATCCGCTATCCGCGGGGTCTGCGCGTCGCCGGTGCATTGCCCGGGATCCGGCTCGATCCGGCGCAATTCCTGTCGGTTCCCCTGCTCGTCATGGTCGGAGAGCGGGACACCGTCCGGGATGCCAGCGTCCGGGTTTCACCCTGGCTCGACCGCGTGCAGGGGCGGACCCGCGTCGACAGGGCGCAATGGTGGGTCACCCGGATCCGGGAAGCCGCGAGGGCACGAGGTCTGGCGGGCACGTGCGGGTTCCACCTGTTGCCGGAAGTCGGCCATTCCTTCACGGATTGCGTGAAGGCCGGACTCGCCGATCGACTCTTCGATTTCATCTCGACCGCCGATCGCGCACACGAGCGGGTCGAGCGTGGAAGCGCGTCGGACGAGGATCGATCATGAGGTTCGGAAGGGTCTCGTCGCTCGTCTGCATGGTCATCGCGATCGCTCCGCTGTTCGTCGCGAACTCCGCGGAAGCCAGACGGTTCGAGATCCTCGAAGGCGACGACTACGACCTGATCTTCTCGACGAGTCGCGGCATCCGATTCAGATCGACGGATCCGGCCCTCGAGTTCCGTCTCGGCGGGCGATTGCACGGGGACCTCGCGTTCTTCGAAGACGATCGAACGAGAATCGACGATTTCGACGGACAGGTTCGTCGGGGGCGGATCTACCTGCGCGGTCGGGTCTTCGAGGACTTCGGATTCAAGATCGAACGGGAGTTCGCGGCAGCGCGCGAAGGCTGGCGCAACCTCTGGATCCGATATCGGCCGAGCCGATCGGTGTCCCTCAAGCTCGGAAACTTCGTCGCTCCTTTCGGCCTTCAGGACATCGCGTCATCCAACTATTCGACCTTGATGGAGCGCTCGGCATCGAGCGCCCTCGCTCCGTCCTATCAGACGGGCGCCCGACTGGATCTGAACGGGAGGATCGGAAGGCGACGAAGCCGGAACAGGTGGACGCTCTCCGTTTCTGCATCGACGAGCCCACTGGCGCAGGCGAGCGACGATCAACATCGATCCGATCATTTCGGACTGGCCGTACGGACGACCTTCGCGCCGATCGCGCGGAAGCGAGCCGTGGTCCATGTCGGGCTCGCGGTCGAATACCGGGAACTCCTGGACGGGAGCGGGTATCGGATTCGTGCCCGACCGGAATCGGGACTCGCTCCCGCCCTGCTGGACACGGGTCTGCTCGGAGACGTCGATTCGATCGTATCGCTGGGAATCGAGGGCGCAGTCTTGTCGGGCCCCTTCACGGTACAGGGTGAGTACATGCGATCCTTCCTGCAGCGGAATGCCGGGAGGAACGACGTCGGATTCGACGGAGGGTATTTCCAGATCAGTTATGTCGTGACGGGCGAACGCCGACGCTACAGCCGATCTCTCGGCGTGATCCGGGGCGTGAAGCCCAGGCATGCCTGGGGTGCGCTCGAGGTCGCCGGGCGCTTCAGCACCCTCGATCTGAATGCAGATGACGTGAGCGGTGGGCGTTTGCGGGATTGGACGGTCGGAGTCAACTGGTATCTCCGGGAGAATCTGAGAGTGATGTTCAACTACGTGAAGGTCGACGGACGCCGTC
>DRKE01000197.1 GCA_011051925.1 Deltaproteobacteria bacterium | reverse complement strand
GGATCGATCCGCCGATGTCACTTCCGAGTTCGAGGCTCGTCATCCCCGTGGCGACCGCGACCGCGGCGCCTCCCGAGGAACCGCCGGGTGTTCGCGACAGGTCGTGGGGATTGTTCGTGCAGCCGAAGAGATCGTTGTAGGACTGGACGTCGGCCGCCATGAAGGGCAGGTTGGTCTTGCCGAAGACGACCGCGCCCGCCCGCTTCAGCCTGGCGACGGTTTCGGCGTCGCGTGCCGGAACATGATCCTTCCAGACCGGGTTGCCCGCCGTCGTACGGACCCCGGCGGTTTCGAAGGTGTCCTTGATCGTCATGGGGAGTCCATGAAGAGGGCCGAGCGCCTCGCCGCGCGCGATGGCCTCATCCGCCCGGGCCGCCGCCTTCCGCGCGCCCTCCTCGTCGAGGGTCACGACCGCATTCAGCGGCTCGTTCGTCTCCGCGACCGTGTCGAGGAAGTCGTCGAGGAGCTCCCGGCTCGAGATCTGCTTGCGACGGATCATGGCGGCGAGCTCCCGCGCCGATCGGGTTCCGAGATCACTCATGGCAAAGTCCCTTTTCTCTTTCGCTTCCGCTTCATCTCTATCTCTCTGATGCGTACTTCTTCTGCTGCGGAGTGCTCGTCGTCCTGGATCAAGGCGATTGTACTGGCTGACCGGGTCGCCCGCGCCGCGGGAAGGGCTTGATTTCGATCAGGAATCGATCAGATGCCCCGACAGGAAGCCACTTCCCTCCCTCCGGATCTTCCCTTCCTTCAAGGAGATTCGATATTCGAATCAAGTGGTTTGAAAAAAGAACTCATTCTGCGGTAGGCTGCGCTCCGTGGAGCGCTTCCGATACGACCAGTTCTGTCCGCTGGCCCGCGCGACCGAGATCCTCGGCCATCGCTGGGTGATGCTGATCCTGCGCGAACTCTTCGTCGGCCCCCAGCGGTTCAGTGACCTGCGTCGTCGCCTGCCAGGGCTCAGCAGCAGCGTCCTCGCGGATCGCCTGCTCGGGCTCGAGAGACAGGGCGTGGTCGAGCGGCGTGAGATCGCGCCTCCGACGGCGGCGACGGTCTACGAGCTGACGACCGATGGTCGGGCCCTCGAACCGGCCTTGATCGCGTTGTCGCGATGGGGGGCGCGCTTCCTGGATCCGGCGAAGAGCGACGAGCATGCCGAGCCGGATTGGATGGGCCTGGCGATCGCGGCCTTTGCCCGCTCGGACGCGACGCCCGCCCACCGTTTCGAACTCCTGCCTTTCAGCGAGAACGGAGAAGCCGTGCTGCGCGTCGCGGGAGGGCCGGAGGGAACCCATGTGATTCGTGACGAGCTGCCCGTCGACGCGAGCATCCGGGCGCCGGTGAAGGTCGTGATGGCATTGATGAGCGGTCTGCTGTCGCTCGAGGAAGTCCTCGCGACCGAAGGCGTCCGGGCGGAGGGAGACGTCGAGTCGCTCGCGGATCTCCCCCGCCTCTTCGAGATGGAACTCCGTACCCGTGAAACCAACCACCCGCAAAACCAACCGAAAGGAACATCCCCATGAGTCTCAAGTTGATCGGTGCCGCCATTTCCCCCTTCGTCCGAAAGGTCCGTGTCGTGCTCGCTGAAAAGGCGCTTTCCTATGATCACGATCCGATGGTGCCCTTCGGCGTTTCGGACGAATACAAGCGGATGCATCCGCTCGGCAAGATTCCGGTTCTCGTCGATGGTGACAAGATCATTCCGGATTCCTCGCCGATCTGCGTCTATCTCGAGAAGACCCATCCCGATCCCGCCCTCTATCCGAGCGAGGCCTACGAACTGGCGCGGGCCCTCTGGTTCGAGGAATACGCCGACGCGGGCTTCATCGCCGGCACGATCATTCCCTTCCAGGAGCGCATCCTCGGTCCGGTCTTCTTCAAGCGCGAAGGCGACGAGGCGAAGGTCGAGGCGGCGCTCAACGAAACGCTGCCGGAGCATTTCGACTATCTCGAGCGGGAACTCGGCGAGAACGATTGGCTGGTCGGGAATCGCTTTTCGATCGCGGACATCGCGACGGGAACCCAGTTCGTGAGCTTTTCCCATGGTCGGGCGACCGTCGACGCGAAGCGCTGGCCGGGACTGGCCGCCTATGTCGATCGGGTCTTCGCCCGACCGAGCTTCAAGGCGATCATCGAGGAAGAGCAGGCTTCCCTGAAGAGCATGGCGGGCTAGCCCGCCGGATGACGGGACGGGTTCCCTGGCGCGTCAGTGACTTTCGCGCCAGGGATCCCAGTCCTCCCGAAGCTCCGGCAAGGCATCCCGATCGCCGAAGACCCGGCCCGCGAGGATCGGCCCCATGAGTTCGGTATCGAGGATCTCGCTCGCCGCTTTCACGCCGCTCGACATGACACCGGCGATTCCGGCGCCGCTCGGCGTGCTGGCGCCGCAGAGGAAGAGCCCCTCGATCTCCGTGCGCGGTCCCACGCGAAGCGGTCCCGCCTGGCTGCAGGACATCTCGATTCCGTAGGACGTGCCGCCCGTCGAACGGGTGAAGCGTTCCTGACTGACGGGCGTGGCCGCTTCCTTCCAGACGATGTGCTCGCGCAGGTCGGGGATCACCTCTCGTGAGGTGTCGATCAGCTGCTCGACGAGGTCGGCCTTGCTTTTGCGATAGTCGGGGTCGCGATGGTAGTGGCCGCCTTCTGCGGGACCCCGATCGACATGCCAGACGTCGTATTCCCGGGGAGCCAGCGTCATGATCTGGAGATTCGTATGTCCCTCGGGCGCGAGGTGATGGCTCTCGGGATCCTTCAGGCTGGCGGCCGTGATGTAGCACATGGCCTTCGAGGAAAGCCTGCCGGCGTCGAGTTCGTCGTAGACACCCTCGATATCGTAGTCGCCCCAGATGAAATGATTGCTGTTCGCCATCCCCCGAGCGGCGAGATCGACGTCGAGTCCGAGGTAGACGCAGAAGAGCGGGATCGACATCTTGAGCGAACGGACGCGTTCGATCGTCTCGGGCGCCCAATGCTCCCGGCCGACGAGTTCCGTGAAGGTCCGCTTCACGTCGGCGTTCGAGACGACGATCGGGGCATCGATCTCCCGG
>DRKE01000196.1 GCA_011051925.1 Deltaproteobacteria bacterium | reverse complement strand
GAGGAAGTCGAAAAGGCCAATTCGATCTATGAGTTCACGAGCGCGGACTTCGCAAAGGAGCCGTCGCGACGTGGCTCGAGCCAGTCGGGCGGAGTGTGATGCTGGGTTTGAATCTCAAGAGAGAGATCGATCAGATCGCCAAGGACAAGGGAATCGAGGCGTCGGAGATCACCGGGGCCCTCGAAGAAGCGATGCGCCAGGCCGCACGCAAGCGGTTCGGCCAGGACAAGGAAATCGAGGCGCGCTACAACGACGAGATCGGCGAGGTCGAGCTCTTCGAGTTTCGCGAGGTGGTCGAGGAGATCACCGATCCCGAGACCCAGATCCTGATCGAAGAGGCGAAGCGGGAGTACGACCCGGAGGTCGAGCCCGGGGACGAGATCGGCGTCAAGCTCGATACGTCGGGCTTCGGACGGATCCTCGCGCAGGCCGCCAAGCAGGTCATCATCCAGCGCATCCGGGACGCCGAGCGCGACAATACCTACGAAGAGTATTTCGATCGCACGGGAGAGATCGTCAACGGGATCGTCCGTCGCTTCGAGAAGGGCGCGATCATCGTCGATCTGGGACGGGCCGAGGCCGTGATCCCGGCCAAGGAACAGGTGCCCCGGGAAAGCTACCGGCCCGGCGATCGGATCCGGGCCTATGTGCTCGAGGTCAACAAGGTCGCGAAGGGGCCGCAGATCGTCCTCTCGAGAGCCTCGATCGACTTCCTGATCAAGCTCTTCGAGCAGGAGGTCCCCGAGATGTACGAGAAGATCGTTTCGATCCATGCGGCGGCTCGCGAGCCGGGGGGCCGCTCGAAGATCGCGGTCGTGTCGCGTGATAGCGACGTGGATCCGGTCGGCGCCTGTGTCGGCATGAAGGGCAGCCGGGTCCAGGCCGTCGTCCAGGAGCTGCGCGGCGAGCGGATCGACATCGTTCCCTGGAGTCCCGATCCGGCACGCTACGTCTGTAGCGCGCTTTCCCCGGCGCAGGTCTCGAAGGTCATCATCGACGAAGCGCAGAAGTCGATGGACGTGATCGTGCCCGACGACCAGCTTTCGCTGGCGATCGGCCGTCGCGGACAGAACGTGCGTCTCGCGGTCCAGCTGACCGAATGGCGGATCGACATCAAGAGTGAAACCAAGATGCGGGAGATCGCCCAATGGCTGTCCCGGGCCGTCTCGGCGGTCGAAGGTTGCGGCGATCCCGAAGCGGATCTGTTGCTTCAGCAGGGCATCACCTCGCTCGAGGATCTGGCCGAATGTTCGCCGGAGCTGTTGATGTCGCTGCCGGGAATCGATGAGACCGGTGCGGCCAGCATCAAGGCGCGAGCCGCCGAGCTGATCGAGGTCAAGGCTGCGGAAGAAGAGGAACGGGCTCGCCTGGAGGCGGAGAACGAGGCACGCCTCCGCGCGGAGGCGGAAGCGGCGGCCGCGGAGAGCCGTGCCGCCGGGGAGGGCGAGGGCGCGGTGGCGCCGCCGACCGGGCCGGCCTCGGACCGGGAAGACTGATTTCAGACGGGACATCAACGGGTAGGACCATTTTCGGAACCTCCGGAACGATGCAGGGATAGATGGCAAAGATCAGGGCATACAAGCTCGCGGAAGAGCTCGGAATCGAACGCAGCGAAATCGTCGAACGAGCGCTGCAATATGGCATCGAGCTGAAAAGCGCGATGGCGTCTCTCGACGAGGCGGAGGTCGAACTCCTTCGCGAGAAGATCGGAGGCGCGGCCCGGGCCAAGCGGGAGATGGAGGAGCGCCGCCTCGAGAGCAAGGGCGGGACGACCGTCGTGCGCCGTCGACGGCGCAAGGCGCCGGAGCCCGAGCCCGTGCCCGAGACACCCGTTGCGGAAGCCGAGCCCGACGCCGCGCCGCCGTCAGAGGGCGAGATCCCGGCCCCGACCGGGGAGCCGGCTCCGTCGGAGATCGCGGCCGAGGGCGCGGCCGTCGAGACGGAAGAGGCGGGGGCGGACGTGGCTGAAGAGGGGGCGGCCAGCGAGCCCGCTCCGGCAGAGCCCACGCCCACGCCGGGTCCGATCCCGCCGCCGACCGCGCCGAAGGACGCGCGTTCGCCGGGAAGCGCACCCTCCGAAGGCCCCGGAACGGCCCCCGATCGCAAGGGCAAGCAGAGAAAGCGCGTGCGCGAGGTGGTCAACCTCCAGGAGCAGGAGCAGTTCGCGCGGCAGATCACGAGCCGGGGAGCCGGTCAGCGGCGGGTCGTGATGACTTCGCCTCGCGCCGTCGTCAATCCCCGTGCCCGGCGTCGGGACAAGTTGTCGCCGAAGCCCTCCGTGGCTGCGGTCGAGGCGAGCAAGACGCGTCATGTGAAGGTCGCAGGGGACATCAGCATCGGTGAATTGTCGAAGCAGGCCGGACTGAAGGCGCCCGCGATCCAGGCGAAGCTGATGGCCCTCGGCATCATGGTCTCGGTCAACCAGCGGATCGATTTCGAGACCGTCCAGAAGATCGCACCCGAAATGGGTTTCGAGGCGACCGATGTCGGATTCAAGGAGGAGGCCTTCCTCGACACGCCGATCACGGAGGCGGGAGACTCGCCCGATGCCGTCGCTCGTCCCCCGATCATCACGGTGATGGGACATGTCGATCATGGCAAGACCTCGCTGCTCGATGCGATCCGCGAGACGAAGGTGACGGAGAGCGAGGCGGGTGGCATCACCCAGCATATCGGCGCCTACCAGGTCTCGGTCGACGGTCACGATCTCACGTTCATCGATACGCCCGGTCATGCGGCCTTCACGGCGATGCGGGCCCGCGGTGCGGCGGTGACCGATCTCGTCGTGCTCGTGATCGCCGCGACGGAAGGCGTGATGCCGCAGACGGTCGAGGCGATCGAGCATGCCCAGGCGGCCGGCTGTCCCATCGTGGTTGCGGTCAACAAATGCGATCTGCCCGAAGCGGATCCGGAGAAGGCGCGTCAGCGGCTGACCGAACACAATCTGGTGCCGGAGGAATTCGGTGGCGACGTCATTTGCGTGAACGTCTCTGCGAAGACCGGCGAGGGGATCGACCAGCTTCTCGAGATGCTTTCGCTCCAGGCCGAGATCCTGGAGCTCCGTGCGGATCCGACGAAACGCGCGAGTGGCGTCGTGCTCGAAGCGCAGCTCGACAAGGGGCGGGGCCCGGTCGCGACGGTCCTGATCCAGGACGGGACGCTCCGGAAGGGCGACTCGATCGTCGTCGGGACGGTCTGGGGGCGCGTCCGTCAGATGCAGAACGACGTCGGCAGGAACATCAAGGAAGCCGGTCCCTCGACGCCCGTCCAGATCACCGGCCTGTCCGGGGTTCCCGAGGCCGGCGCGTCGTTCCATGCCGTCGAAAGCGATCGCGTCGCGAAGCAGATCGTGGAACACCGGCTCGACCAGGCGCGTGGCGCCACGCCGGTGGCGAAACCGAGGCTCACCCTGGATGAGTTCTATGCCCGGTCGGCCGACGAGGGGCCGAAGGAACTGGCCGTCGTCCTGAAGGCGGACGTGCAGGGCACCTGCGAGGCGGCTCGGGACGCGCTCGAGAAGCTTTCGACGGACGAGGTGAAGCTCCGGGTGATCTCCTCGGGCGTCGGCGCGATCGTCGAGAACGATGTCAACCTGGCCTCCGCGAGCGGAACCATCGTGATCGGTTTCAACGTCCGGCCCGATCCGGCCGCACGGCGCCTGGCGGATTCCGAGGGGATCGAGATCCGGACCTATTCGATCATCATGGAGATGCTCGACGAGGTGAAGGCGGCGATGGCCGGGCTGCTCCCGCCCGTCGTGAGCGAGAAGCTGCTCGGGCGCGCTGAGGTTCGCGAAACGTTCACGATCCCGAAGGTCGGGACGATCGCCGGGTCGGCCGTGCTGGAGGGCAAGATCGTCCGCAATGCGCCCTGCCGGCTGGTGCGGGATGGCGTGGTCGTCTACACGGGCACGATCGGCTCGCTTCGCCGATTCAAGGACGACGTCAAGGAAGTCATCAACGGCATGGAATGTGGCATCGGCGTGGCGACCTACAACGACATCAAGGTCGGGGACGTCATCGAAGCCTTCGAACTCACGGAAAGACCGGCGACGTTGTAGTCGCGGGGTTCGCCCGATTCGGCGTCGTGGGGACCTGCGAGTCCGGGTCGCAGACGGGGCGAAAGCCTCTCCTTCCCGCGATGGTTCCGCGGTGTCGTGCGATCGGGGGATGGAATGATCGTTGGCGTTGCGGTCGTCGAGATCCGCGTCCACGAATCGCGGTCGCTCAAGGCGAAGCGGGGTGTGGTCCGATCGATCCTTTCGCGGCTGCGGAATCGCTTCAACGTCTCGGCGAACGAGGTGGGGGGGCAGGGGAGCTGGCAGCGGGCGGTGATCGGGCTTTCGACGACCGGAAGCGAAGAGGTTCCCCTGCGGCGGACGCTCGAACAGGCGGTCCGGTTGGTCGAGGAGATGCATCTCGCAGAGGTCGTGGGGAGCGGGATCGAGTTGATCCGGCTGCCGATCTCGGAGAGCGGCGGATTGCCGGACGAAACGGGAGAGGATCTTCCGTGGTCCATGGGGCCCGGTGAGGCGGGAGAGGATCCGAAGGGCATGGGAGATTAGTCCGACTTGGCCGATCCAGTGCGCATCCGACGGGTGGCGGAACAGATCCGCGCCGAGTTGTCGCAGATCCTGCGTGAGGAGGTGCGTGATCCGCGAATCCGTCTGGTCACGGTCACGCGAGTGAAGCTCGCTGCCGATCTGGGCGCGGCGACGATCTTCTACTGCCCGCTGGGCGAGGAGCCGGCGGGGCCGCGGGGACGGGAACTCGAGGAAGCGATGCGCGGCGTGACCGGCTTCGCGAGGCGCCTGCTTTCGCAGCGGATGAAATTGCGACATACACCGGATCTGCGCTTCGTCCTCGACGACTCGATCGCCGAGGGAAGCCAGACGCTCGCGTTGATCCGATCGCTCGAGCTCCGTTCCGAGGAGGCCGCATCCGACAGCCCGGGCGAGCCCGGTCCCTCGGGAGGGGGTCCGGCAGGCGGGGATCCGCAAAGGGAGACCGAGGACCAGGATGGCGAAACGCAATTCGAGGCGTAGACGACCCGAGCCGCCGGGGCCCGCCGGCTTCGTCGTGGTCGACAAGCCGGCCGGGCGAACCTCCCACGACGTCGTCGATGCGGCGAGGCGCTGGTTCGGGACCCGTCGGGTCGGTCATCTCGGGACCCTCGACCCCCAG
>DRKE01000195.1 GCA_011051925.1 Deltaproteobacteria bacterium | reverse complement strand
GTGGTTCCCTTCATCGTTCCCCCCGTTCCTCCCTTCTTCCCTCTCCGCTCTTCCCGCCCCTTGCCGCGCGTCCGCCCCCCGGACCCCCGCGCTGGCCCCGACCCCGCCCCAGGAGATGTCTACGCCCGGGATGGAGAACAGCAAGGGTCATGCCGGCCCTTCCGGACGCCGTCTGGGGCAGGGTACTCGAACTGGCCAGGGCCGCTCGTGCGGCGATGGGTCGGAACGGCCCAGCCTGCGGTGCGATGCCCCGGGCACGAGAGGCTGGTTCCGACCGTGGGAGCCGGGTTCGTCTCCCGGCTGGCCCTCGTCCGCGACGAGTGGGAACCCACGCGCGGGCGGGTCCGGGACCCGGTGGCCGGGTCGCGATGGCATGTCCCTTGCTCGCTACCGGCTCGACCGGTGAAGGGGGAAGCCGCATCGGCCGCTCGATTCGTCGGGGGCCGACGGGATCGGTCGAGCGGGAAACCCGGGAGGGGGGCAAAGTGAGCGGCGGAGCGGGCGCAGGCGTTCTCGCAGCGATCGACTTCTCACTGCATTCAGCGGCTGCGGCGGAGCGGGCCTGCGAGCTGGCCGGGGTTTCGAATGCGTCCGTCCGTCTGGTCCACGCGCTCGATCCTCCTGGCGAGCGGGCCGACGGGGCCTTCGGGCTTCGCGAGCACCCGCAGAGGAAGCTCGAGGCGTTGCGGCGGCAATGCGCGAATCGAGGGGCGAATGCCTCGGCCGTCTGCGAGCCCCGCGAACCCGTCGAGCTGATCCTCGACCATGCGGTGCGTCACGCTGCGGGCCTGATCGTCATGGGGCGACATGGATATCGGGGTCCCGGCCGGATCTTCCTGGGCAGCGTGGCCGAGCGCACGATCCGATCGGCCCCCGTCCCCGTCATGACCGCTTTCGACGCCGGGCCGGAGACGCGTTCGAAGATCCGGCACATCCTCTTCGCCACGGATTTTTCCGAGACCTCCGAGCGCGCGCTCGAGTGGACGCTCCGCTGGGCCCCCCGGCTCGAGGCGGACGTCGAGGTCCTTCATGCGGTTCCGCCCGCCAAGACGGCTGCGGCGGAAGCGGGTCTCGCGCCACCGAGGGAAGACCCGGATGGACGTCGAGGCGCACTCCGGAATCGGGGCGTCGACCGGCCCCAGTCGATCCTGGCGCGGATGTCCAGAGCCGACGTTCCGGCCAGCGCGGACCTCGTCCATGGTCCGGCATCGATCGAGATCGCGAAACGCGCCGCGGAGATCCGCGCGGATCTCGTGGTGATGGGGGGCGGAGGTCGTTCCGGACCGGGCGGGCCCGGATTCGGCAGCGTGGCCGCCCGGGTCCTTCGTCAGGTCAGGACCTCCGTCCTGCTCGTGCCGGGATGATCCGGGGGGTGGATTCCTCCCTTGATGTGCCTATCCATGCTGGGCGACAATCGCAAGACGCCTCGCGGGGAGCCGACTTCGGCCGCGAGGCGGGATAGGAGTCGAACCGCGGTCATGGCAAAGCCTGATCTCTACAAGGTGCTCGGCGTCGACCGGAACGCGACGGAAGACGAGATCAAGCAGGCGTATCGGAAGCTCGCACTCGAACACCACCCCGACGTGAATCCGGGAAATGCCGAGGCGGAGGAACGCTTCAAGGAGATCTCTGCGGCCAAGGAGATCCTGCTCTCGAAGGAGAAACGCAAGCTCTACGACGAGTTCGGTTATGAGGGCCTCGCGCCGGGCTTCGATCCCGAGGAAGCCCGTGCCTACAAGGATTGGGCGCGTCGCGCGCGTCAGAGTCCCGGATTCGATCGCTCGGCCGGGGACGCGATGGGCGGAGGGATCGGGATCGAGGACCTGATCTCGCAGCTCTTCGGTCAGCAGGCCGGCGCCGGGTTCGACGGCGGTGGGTTCCACTTCGAAAGCAGCCGGGGGGGCCGGTTTCGCGGCCGGGATTTCGAGACGACGCTCGAAGTCGATTTCATCGACGCGATTCTCGGTCGCGAGATCCAGCTTCGGCTCGAGGGGCGTGATCCGCTGCGGGTGAAGATTCCCCGGGGTGCAAAGGACGGCACCCGGATCCGACTGAAGGGCCAGGGCGAGGCGACGGGGCCCGGGGCGGAGCCGGGGGACCTCTATGTCCGTCTCAAGGTCCGTCCCCATCCCTATTTCCGCCGTGAAGGCGACGATCTCCATCTCGACGTCCCCGTCACGGTGCCCGAACTGATCCTGGGCGCCGAGATCCAGATTCCGACGCCGGACGGACCGACCCGCGTGAAGGTGCCGCCGCGTTCCAGCAACGGGCGCACGCTTCGATTGCCCCATCGGGGCGTGGCGAAGCTGGGCTCGAAGGGCCAGGGCGCCGAGGATCGCGGGCATCTCTACCTGCATCTCCAGGCATTGCTGCCGACGGATCCCGATCCCGAGGTCGAAGAGATTGCACGCAAGCTCGAGCGCTTCTACGGCGACGGGGATCCGCGCGCCGGAATCCGCTGGGAGGTGAAGGGATGACGTCCTTTGCGCGCAGCGAGATCCTCCGGCTGCTCGAGGTCGACGATGCGTTCCTGGAGACCCTCGAGCGGGAGTCGATCGTCTACGTCGACACGAACGAGGGGCGCTTCTCGGAGCGCATGGTCGAACGGATCCGCGTCGCCCATAGCCTGGTCTTCGAGCTCGACGTCAACCTGTCCGGCGTGGCCGTCATCCTTCGGATGCGTGAGGAACTCGGAGCCGCGCAGAGGAGGCTGCGTCGGGTCCATGCGGTTCTCTACGACCGCGTGATGGCCACCGGCGGCTTCGATCCGGTCTTCAACCAGGAGGAGTCCTGACCGGAGCGTCGTGGCGTGCGCGCCGCCCGGTCGCTTGCCCGGTCACTCGCTCCGATCGCCCACGTCGGGCGGATCAGCCGAAGTTGCCCGCCCGCTTGCGCGGCTCGACGTGTCTTTCCTCGCGTCGATAGAGCGTTCGGCGATTCATCCCCAGGATCCGGGCGGCTTCGGATTTCCGTCCGTGGGTGGCTTCGAGGGCCGCATCGATATAGGCGTCGGTCAGATCGCGCACGGTGAGGCGCTGATCGAGGGCCATCCGGAGCAGGATCTCCTGGAGCGTCCCGTCGTTGGGTGTCACGTCGTCGGGGATGAGGATGTCGCTGGCGGAGATCTCCGAGGAACTGGCCAGGGCCAGGGCCCGCTCGATGCAGTTCTCGAGTTCCCGGGCGTTTCCCGGCCAGGGTGCTCGCATCATCTTTCGCAGCGCCGCATCGCTCAGGCGGATCCGTTCATCGTCCGAATGCTTGCGCAGGAACGATTCGGCGAGCACGGGGATGTCCTCCGAGCGCTCCCGGAGCGGAGGGATCCGGATCGGGATGACGTTGAGACGGAAATAGAGATCCTGGCGGAAGCGCCCCTCCTCGATGGCCTGGTTCATGTCCTGATTGGTGGCGGCGATGATCCGTACGTCGATCTTCACGCTCTGGGTGCCGCCGACGGGGCGGACCTCGCGATCCTGCAGCACGCGCAGCAGCTTGCCCTGGAGGCTCAGGGGCATGTCGCCGATCTCGTCGAGAAAGAGCGTTCCGCCCTCGGCGGTCTCGAAGAGCCCCTTCTTGTTGGTGTGGGCGCCGGTGAAGGCGCCGCGCACATGGCCGAACAACTCGCTCTCGAGCAGACCTTCGGGCATGGCCGTACAGTTGATCGGCACGAAGGGCCTGTTCGCGCGGGCGCCCGTGAAATGGATCGTCCGGGCGACGACCTCCTTGCCCGTGCCGCTTTCGCCGGTGATGAGGATGTTGCTGCGGTTGGTCGCGATCTTCTTGATCATCGCGTAGATCTCGTTCATCGCGGGGCTCTTGCCGACCAGCTCTCCGAAAGAACTCGATCGGGCAACAGCGCGGCGGAGTCGCCGATTCTCTTCCTCGAGCGCGCGGCGTTCGAAGGCGCGTTCGAGCGAGACGAGCAGCTCCTCGGCCTGGAAGGGCTTGGTCACGA
The DNA here is from genome assembly GCA_011051925.1 of Deltaproteobacteria bacterium. Taxonomy (GTDB): domain Bacteria; phylum Myxococcota_A; class UBA9160; order UBA9160; family UBA4427; genus UBA4427. The sequence continues at coordinate 2,889 of DRKE01000195.1, read as the reverse complement.
AATCCAGGGCCCCGCCGCGCATGGCGCTCACGGCCGTCTGGATCGTGCCGAAGGCCGTCATCAGGATGACCGGCGTGTCCGGTCGCCGCTCCCGCATGCGTGCCAGCAGGTCGAGTCCGTCGATGCCCGGCATCTGGAGATCCGACAGGACGACATCGAATTCCCGCTCGTCGGCAAGGGCGAGGGCTTCCTCCCCGGACGCGCTCTTCGTCACCTCGAAGCCCGCCTCCGTCAGCAGGTCCTCGGTCATGTCGAGAATCGAAGGATCGTCGTCGACGACGAGGATCGAGCGCGATACGGGGTCTTGCCTGGCAGTCATGTCGGATTCTCCTGTTCGCGGGGAACTTGCACTCCTTGTGCCAATGACGGGGGCTTCTAGACGGGGTGGGCTCGACCTGGCCCCGAACCGGCAGCTCGGGGCGGGGAAAATCGACACGATGAGTGGCATTATGGCACAGTCCCGGATCGCGGGATTGCGGTCTGTCCCGGATTCTGGACCCTGGGGGCCTCGAGCTGTAGGGGAAGAGGGGAGCGAAGTGCTATCCAGGGGCAATCAGGGACACATCCAGGGACAAAGGGAGGAGCCATGGCTCCCTGTACCGATTCCGCCGAGATCGAGTCGCTGAAGGCCGAGGTCCAACGCCTCGAAGCGGAACTCGAGACCCAGCGAGGGCTCGCCCGGGAACTCGCCGAGGCGCATGCCCGAGTCCGGAAATGTCTCGAGGAGCGGAAGGAGGCCGAGGCCGTCTTCCGCGAGGAGCACGACAGGCTCCGCCAGATCTTCGACTCGGCGGTCGACGGGATCATCGCGATCGACGAATCCGGAACCATCCTGGAGGTCAACCCCGCCGTCGAAAGGATCTTCGGCTATCCGCCCGAGGACCTGCTGGGCCAGGACGTCAGCATCCTGATGCCGCCGCCTTTCCGGGACGAACATGCCGCCTACGTGAAGCGCTATCTCGAGACCGGAAAGAAACGGGTCATCGGCCTGGGTCGCGAGGTGACCGGCCGACGTCGGAATGGAGAAGCCTTTCCCCTCTATCTGGCGGTCAGCGAGGGCTATGCCGAGCATCGCCGCGTCTTCACGGCCGTCCTCCGGGATCTCGGCCGCCTGCGGGAAGCCGAGGAGCGTGCGCGCCGGGCGGAGCAGCTCGCCGAGCTGTCGACGATCAGCGCGGGGATCGCGCACGATGTCGGAACGCCGATGACGACGATCCTCGGCTATGCGGAATTGCTCCAGAAATCGGTCAAGGATCCGAAGAACCGGGAGCGCGCGGCACATATCGTCGATCAGGTCCGCCGCGTCCGGGATCTCCTGCGAACGCTGCTCAACATCGCCCGCCCGCGGACGGTCGCGCCCGAGAAGACGTCGCTCGTCGAGATCATCGACCACAGCCTCGCCTTCTTTCGCGAGAAGCTGAAGGGCAGGGGGATCGTCGTGGAGCGCGACTATGCCCCGGTGCCCGAGATCATGGGCAGCCCCGATCGACTCGAGCAGGTCTTCCTGAACCTCATCGTGAACGCGATCGATGCGATGCCGGGGGGGGGCACGTTGACGGTCCGGGTGCGGTTGTCGACCGACGAACTGATCGAGATCTCGATCGCCGATACCGGAATCGGGATCGAGCCCGATGTCCTCGAACAGATCTTCGAACCCTTCTACACGACGAAGGAGCGCGGCAAGGGCACCGGCCTGGGCCTGCTCGTCAGCCAGAGGATCATCCATGATCACGGCGGTCGCATCACGGCCGAGAGCGAGCCCGGTGTCGGGACGCGGCTGTCGATCTTCCTTCCGACGGGAATCGTGCGCGAGCCATCCGGCTCCGGATCGGACTAGAGGCCATCTCACGAACCCCTCGGTCGTGATGCGCGCACCTCCGCCCGGATCGTCAGGTCGTCGAGCAGATCGCCTGGTCGAGACCGCCGCCCCCGGAACCCTTGCCGGATCCGTCCGCCGGGACCTCGAAAGCCGCTTCGATCTCGTCGAGAACCCGCTGTTCGGACTCGGTCGGGCCTTCGCCGCGGAGAAGGGTCTTTTCGACGGCGTGCGCGATGCGACGGGCGCGGGACAGGATCTCGTCGCGCAGCTTCGCTCGCTCCTCGGGCGGCATCTTCCGGGCGAGTTCGTGGACGTACGCCTTCCAGGCGTCGAAGAGGGACTCGTGCGGGCGATGGTCCAGCCAGAGTTCGAGCAGCTTGCCCGCGTCGCTCTTCGGGTCGATGCCGAGGTCGTGCTCCGCCTTGAGGATCGATCGACGTTCGTCGGGATGGAGCTGTCTGTCGGCCCAGGCGACGGTGACGAGCGGCGCCAGCATGAGGGCCGTCACGTTCGTCTCCCGAAGGCCCAGATCGAGAAGGGTCTCGACGATCGGTGGGGAGTCGACCCCGAGCGCCTCCGACAGCTTTTCGAGCTGTTCTTCCCGCGTCTTTCGAGCTCGCATCGCTTCGATCAGCCGTTCGTTCTCCTTCCGGAAGAAAAGCTCCTCGAGCGCCTTCTCGCGTTCTGACAACAAGTGGGACTGGGGCATCTTCGTTTTTCCTTCTCTTCTCTCTCGTTGTTCTTCTTCTTCTTCTTCTTCGTGTCTTCGTCGCCGAACTCATGGGTGGCTGGCTCATGGGCCGCCCGACGCCGTTCGCGGGCCTCGGATTCAGAGCGGGGATCGTAGCGCCTGGATCGTCATTGTCCTTGTCCTTCGTCGCCGGAGACATGGCAGAGAAAACAACTGCCCGACAGCGTGCTGGCGAGGAAGAAGCGGGGCGGCGTCCGTTCGACGTCACGAAGTGCCTGATGGACGCGTTCTTCGAAGCGGGCGAGATGCTGGTTGAGTTCCGGGTATTGGGTCATGTGTCCGGGATAGTCGATCTGCTCGAGCGACGCGGCCATGCGGC
>DRKE01000194.1 GCA_011051925.1 Deltaproteobacteria bacterium | reverse complement strand
TCGGTGAAATGTTCCGGGAGTTGACGCCCAAGGGGATCCGGGTTCCCAACGGGTTCGCGATCACGGCCCAGGCCTATCGCGACATGCTCGACGAAGCCGGCGCGTGGCCACGTCTCCACGAGCTGCTCGACGATCTCGACAAGAGCGACGTCGCGGAACTCGCGCGTCGCGGCGAGGCCGCGCGCGAACTCGTCTACCAGGCCGGGCTGTCCGAAGCGCTCCGCGAGGAGATCCTCGCGGCCTATCGCGAGCTCCAGGCGGAATACGGTCCGACCCTCAGCCTGGCTGTCCGCAGCTCGGCCACGGCCGAGGACCTCCCCACGGCGAGCTTCGCGGGCCAACACGAAACCTTTCTCAATGTCCGGGGCGACGAGATGCTGCTCGATGCGTGTCGTCGCTGCTTTGCGTCCCTTTTTCTCGATCGGGCCATCTCCTACCGGATCGACCAGGGTTTCGATCATTTCGCCGTGGCACTTTCGATCGGCGTCATGAAGATGGTCCGCTCCGATCTCGCGGCGAGCGGCGTGATGTTCACCCTGGATACGGAGTCGGGCTTTCGGGACGTCGTCTTCGTGACCGGCGCCTGGGGACTCGGGGAGAACGTCGTGCAGGGCGCCGTCGATCCCGACGAGTTCTACGTCCACAAGCCGACCTTCCGCGCGGGCCATCGCGCCGTACTGCGCCGCGTCCTCGGCGAGAAGCAGTTGAAGATGGTCTACGGCAAGGCGGGTCGGGGCGCGACCACCCAGAACCTGCCGACCACGCCCGCCGAAAGGGAACGCTTCTGCATCGGGGACGAAGACGTCCTGCAACTGGCGGGATACGCGATCGCCATCGAGGACCACTACAGCGAACGCGCCGGGGAACCCCGCCCGATGGACATCGAGTGGGCGAAGGACGGGATCGACGGCGGCCTCTACATCGTCCAGGCCCGACCGGAGACCGTGGCCTCACGACGCCAGGGAAACGTTCTCGAAACCTATTCGCTCGAAGGCACTGGACCGATTCTCGTGACCGGTCGCTCCGTCGGCAGCCGCATCGCGACGGGCCGGGTCCGGGTCATCACCGAGCTCGAGCAACTCGACGAGTTCGAGACGGGAGAGGTCCTCGTCGCCGACACGACCACGCCGGACTGGGAGCCCGTCCTGAAGCGGGCTGCCGCCGTCGTCACCAACCGGGGCGGACGGACCTGTCATGCCGCGATCATCGCACGCGAGCTGGGGATCCCCGCCGTCGTCGGTGCAGACGATGCCACCCGGATCCTGGAGACCGGACGGACGGTGACCGTCTCCTGTGCCGAAGGCGATACGGGAAGGGTCTATGATGGCGAGATCCCCTTTCGGGTGGACCGCACGGATCTCGACGATCTGCCCCGCCCCGCGACGAAGATCATGCTGAACCTCGGCAATCCGGAACTCGCCTTCAAGACGAGCTTCATTCCGAGCGATGGCGTCGGCCTCGCCCGGATGGAGTTCATCATCAACGAATCGATCAAGGCCCATCCGATGGCGCTGCTCCATCCGGAGCGAGTCGAGGATCCCGAAGAACGTCACGAGATCGAGGTCCTCACCCGACTCCACGACCGCCCCGAGGACTTTTTCGTCGAGCGCCTGTCCGAGGGCGTGGGCACGATCGCCGCGGCCTTCCATCCAAGGCCCGTGATCGTCCGCCTCTCCGACTTCAAGTCGAACGAGTACGCCTCGCTGCTCGGGGGCCGTGCGTTCGAACCCGAAGAGGCCAATCCGATGATCGGATTCCGTGGCGCCGCCCGCTATGCCCACCCCGCCTACGCAGAAGGCTTCGCGCTCGAGTGTGCAGCGATGAAACGCGTTCGGGAGACGATGGGCCTCACGAACGTCCGACTCATGATTCCCTTCTGTCGCCGCGTCGAGGAGGCCGAGCGCGTCCTGGAAGTGATGGCGAAGCATGGACTCCGAAGAGGGGAGAATGGTCTCGAGATCCATGTCATGTGCGAGATCCCCAACAACGTGATCCAGATCGATGCCTTTGCCCGCCATTTCGACGGCTTCTCGATCGGCTCCAACGATCTCACCCAGCTCGTCCTGGGGGTCGATCGGGACTCCGAGATCGTCGCCTTCGATTTCGACGAACGGGATCCCGGCGTGCTCGAGATGATCCGCCTCGCCGTCGAAGGGGCGCGGCGCAACGGGCGCCATTCGGGCATCTGCGGCCAGGCTCCCTCCGACCATCCGGAAATGGCCGAGGCGTTGGTCCGGATGGGAATCGATTCGATCAGCCTGAATCCCGACAGCGTGCTCGAGACGACGCTGCGGATCCTCGACCTCGAACGCCAGCTCGATCGCGCGCCACGGTCGGCGTCATGAGGGGGCGGGAACCAAGGGGCCGAGCAATGATCCCCAGCATGTCGGAATGTCACATATCGGAGATGGTGCGAGACATTCTTGCTCGATCCGCGACGCGTGTTCCCGCTGTCAACGAACCTGGCGTTCGCCGGCCCATTCGGTCCATGGCATGGGCGATGCATCGGGGAGGTCGCGGACCGCGCGCCGAAACGGGCGCGAGCCGCGGTCGCTCCGTCGTGGGACGGAGTCTACGGAACGCGCGAGGGCGAACGAGCAATCCATTGGCGAAGAAGAGAAGGGAAATGCGGACGGACGAACGCGACCGGACACGATCCGGCACCTGACGACCTGGGAGGGCCAACCATGAGCGAAACCAACCCCGAAACGAACCCAGCCACGGCACCCCTGATCCGCCACATCGGGGTCTGCCTGGATCGCTCGGCCCTCGCCGACCGCGTGGTGCCCCACGCCATCGCCATGGCCCGGGCCTTCGGGGCGGACGTGACGCTCCTGCACGCCCTCGAAACACCCCACGAAACGGCCGAGGCGACCCCGACCGATCCCCTCGAGTGGGAGCTGCAGCGGACCCATGCCCGGCGGCACCTCTCCACCCTCGAAGCCGAGCATGCAGCGGGGGGACTCGAGGTGCGCAGCGAAATCCTCGAGGGTCGTCCCGCCGAAGAGATCCGGGATTGGGCCCGACGCCACGAGATCGACCTCCTCGTCCTGGGCAGCCATGGCGAGAGTGGATGGACCGAATGGAGCCTCGCCAGCACGGCGCGAAAGCTGATCGAAGGCACCCCGGGGTCGGTCCTGCTGGTCCCGGCATGGTCGGTCCAGGAACCCGTCAAGCACGACGTGACCTACAGCCGGGTTCTCGTCCTTCTCGACGGATCGCGACGCGCGGAAAGCGCCCTGCCCGCCGCCCTCGGAGTCGCCCGGACCCATGGCTCCGACGTGATCCTGCTTCACGTGGTCCCTCATCCGGAACGCTCCTGCCCCTGTCCCCTCGACGAAGAGGAGCACGAACTCGAGCGCCGACTGATCGATCGCAACACCCGTGCCGCCCAGGTCTATCTCGAGGGGATCCGGAAACACATGGCGAGCGAGGGCATCCAGGTTCGCGCCCTGGTGACCGTCGATGGAGACGTGCGCAGCGAGATCCTGCGTCGCGTCGCCGCGGACCACGTGGACCTGCTCGTCTTTTCCGGCCATGGCAGCGGCGGCCGCGCCGAACTGCCCTTCGGCAGCGTGGCGGGCTTCCTGCTGGAGCATGCAACCGTGCCCCTCCTCGTGATCCGCGACCGCACGGCCCAGGCCACGCGATCCCACGGCCGGACTCACAGCCGCAGGCGCGCTCGACTTCCCCAACTGGCAAGCTCGTGAGTCGATGGTGACGAGTGCGGATCCATCCTCTCGAGAGACCCCGAGAGGCCTGATCTCCGAGGCCAGCGCCCTCGCTCGCCTCCACGCGCTCTCCGACCAGATCCCCCGCGACATCCCGTCGCTGGTGGCGCTTCCCACGCTCGCCGAATGGTTCGGGGAAGCGCAATCCCTCCTCGCGGGCGAGCCGGACGCGGAAAAGGCAGCCGAGTGGCTGCTCGACAACACCTACGTCATCGAAAGGGCCATCCGCCAGATCCGCGAGGACATGCCGCCCGGCTACTACAAGCGCCTGCCCGCGCTGGCGGATGACGACGGTGCGCACTGGCCACGCGTCTACGAACTCGCTCGCGGGATCATCTCCGCCACCAGTCTCCAGTTGACGGTGGAGTCCATCCGGCGTTTCGTGGCGGCCTATCAACGCGTCGAGCGACTCGATCTCGCCGAACTCTGGGCCCTTCCGACGATGCTCCGACTCGGCTGCCTCGAGGTGATCGTTTCGGCATTGACACGCCTTGCCCCGGGACTCAACGCGCCCTTCGCGTTTCCGGCGGATGAATCGCTCTGCTTGAGACTCGACGAGACCGAATCCGTCGCTCGGGGCATCCGGGGCCTCACCGCCCTCAATGCGATCCCCTGGTCCCGATTCATCGACGAAACGAGCGCGATCGACGCCGTCCTTCGCCACGATCCGGCGGCGGCCTATACCCGGATGGACGACGATACGCGGAACCAGTACCGCAGGGCCGTCGAGGATCTGGCCAGACGTTCCCATCACGACGAGCGGGACGTCTCCCGACGGGTCCTGACTCTCGCCCGGCGGGCGCGGGAAGGAACCCGTGCGGCCCATGTCGGGTTCTGGTTGATCGCGGAAGGCCGGGAACGGCTCGAACGCTCCCTGCGCTACCGGATCGCCTGGTCCCAGTGGGGCCGTCGCTTCCTCCGCAGACATGCGACGGGCTTCTATCTCGGATCCCTCGCCCTCCTGACGCTGGCCTTCCTGTCTCTTCCCGCCGCCTACCTGGCGGAACAGGGAGCGGGTCCCGGCCTGTCCCTCCTCACGATGCTGCTCGTCCTGCTGCCCTCGACGATGCTCGCGATCACCGTGCTGCACTGGGTCATCGCGAAGATCCTGCCACCCACGGTGCTGCCGAAGCTCGACTTCCGGAAGTCGATCCCGAAGGATTGCCGAACGGCCGTCGTGATCCCGAGTCTCCTGGGAAGCGTGTCGGACGTCGAAGAGCTGCTGCATCAGATCGAGCGCCACCGACTCTCGAATCCCGATCCGAATCTCGAGTTCGTGCTACTGACCGGTCTTCCCGAGGCCGACCAGCCCACGTTGCCCGGCGATGCCCCTCTCGTCGAACAGGTGGTGGCCGGAATCGCCGAACTCAATCGTCGTCACGCGCACG
>DRKE01000193.1 GCA_011051925.1 Deltaproteobacteria bacterium | reverse complement strand
CAAAACCCAAAAAACCGCTTGGAAATCCAGTCGAGATCCGAAAGAATACAGGGCGCGCCCCAGACGCCCCGATTCGATCGTTGGAGTACCGGCCTCCGGTCCGCCGCTCGATCCGATGCGGGGGATCTCTTCTAGACCATCTGGAATGAGGACGAACGTCGTCATGGGTTGCCGGCGTGGCGTGGGCCTTTCTATTGTCCGCACCGCGTCGAGTCCGACGATTCGTATCGGGTCGCGTCGGAGACGCATCGCAGCTGTGTGTCTCCCGCGCACAGCGTTTCGCCGCGACACGTCGCTGGCACCGGTCGTGGAAGAACGTCAATGGGCCCGGTAGCAAGGCAGGAAGGCAAGGCTGGAAGGCGGGGAGCGGCAGGGAAGAGAGCGCGCCGGACGGCCGAGGCCTCGCGTCGGAAGCAGGTGTGATCGGGCAGGTGAGGGCAGGTGGCAGGCAGCAGGTGCCGGGGTCGACAGGTGGGCAGGGAAACGTCTTCCCGGGACGTGTCGCGGAAGTGGGTAGAAGCGGGAAGTGGAACGGCGAAATGCACGAGGGTCGGACTTGCAGGGACCCGTGACGCGGATCACCATGGGACGCACGGCTCGGAGACTCGAAGCAGGACAGGGAATGCACGTGCCGGTAGACCGGTAGAGCAGTTGGATGGACGGACAAGGTCGATCTGGTTCCAGAAGGACCGAGGAGAGATTGAATGATGAGCTTTAGGGCGCAGGCGATGTGGATCGCCACAGCCGCAACCCGCATCACGGCGGTGTCGATCCTGGCGGTTTCGGCCGCATCGGCACAGCAGCTCGATGCGCCGATCGAAAAGCGCATGGAAGCGAATGCGGATGGTGCGGCGTCGCAGAAGCGTGTGGAAGAGATCGCGACCGCGACCGACAGCCTGATTGCCGAGTACCGGTTGACGAACAAGAAGATCGAGTCCCTCAACATCTTCAATCGGCAGCTCCGGGCCGTCATCGAGTCGCAGAACGAGGAGCTGGCTTCGCTGCAGCGCCAGATCGATGACGTCGAGGAAGTCGGCCGCGCCGTGACGCCGCTGATGCTCAAGATGATCGACGCCCTCGACAAGTTCGTGGCGGTCGACGTGCCCTTCCTGGCTGAAGAGCGGAAGAACCGGATCGACAATCTGCGGGTGTTGATGCGGCGCTCCGATGTCGCTGATGCCGAGCGGTACCGCCGGATCCTCGAGGCCTACCAGGTGGAGAACGATTTCGGTCGGACCATCGAGGCCTATGCCGGGACCGTCAACAAGGACGGCAAGGAAGTGCCGGTGGATTTCCTGCGGATCGGAAGGATCGGCCTGCTCTATCAGACGCGTGACAAGTCCGAGGTCGGTGCGTGGAATCTCGCGGAGAAGGTCTTCCAGCCGCTCGACTCGAGTTACACGAATTGGGTCGCCGAAGGTCTTCGCGTGGCCAAGAAGCAGGCGGCACCCCAGCTGATCCGGATTCCGCTACCGCGGCCCGAGAAGGCGACGGGAACGGGAGGGGAAGGCTGATGTCGCGTTTCGAGCGATTCAAGAACGTCACGACGATGCTGGCAGCCGGACTTCTCGTCGGAGGCTTCGGTCTCCCGGTCGCAGAGGCCCAGGAGGCCGCATCCGAACCCACTCCGATGGTGATCGAGGGGCCTGTCCCGACGACGGCCGACGAGCTTCTCCAGGAAGTCCTGAAGGGCTGGGAAGTCGAGAAGGTCGAGGACGCCGAGCGTGAGCGCCGTTTCCTCAATGCCCGGGAGGACCAGAAGCGGCTCCTCCAGGAGGCGAAGGCGAAAGAGGCGCGCGCGGAGGCGCTGAGCCAGGCGCTCGAGAAGGAATACCAGGAGAACGAAACCCGCATCGCCGAACTCGAAGAAGCCCTCGAACAGCGGATGGGGAACCTCGGCGAGCTCTTCGGTGTGACCCGTCAGATCGCGGGGGACACGCGGGGCAATATCGAAGCGTCGATCACGACGGCCCAGTTCGGGCGGGAGCGGATCGAATTCCTCGAGGAGTTGGGCAAGTCGAAGGAATTGCCCTCGATCTCCGAACTCGAACGACTCTGGCAGGAACTCGTGCGCGAGATGGTGGAGCAGGGCAAGGTCGTCGAGTTCCCCGCCAAGGTCTACACGCCGAGCGGGGTCGAGACACGCGACGTGATCCGCGCCGGCGTCTTCACGGTCATCTCCGATGGGGAATACCTCCTGTGGGATCCGCTGCAGGGACAGCTCCAGAAGCTGAGCCGCCAGCCCCCGGCCCGATTCGTCGACACGATCGAGGACTACATGAACGCCAAGGAGGGCGAACTCGCCGGCCTGGCGGTCGATCCGAGTCGCGGTTCGCTTCTCGCCGTCCTGATCGAGACCCGGAAGCTGACGGAGCGGATTCCCGAAGGTGGGGCCGTCGGTTATACGATCATCGTTCTCGGCGTGATCGCCGCCCTGTTGGCGATCTACAAGATGATCGTCCTCTTCATCATCGGGCGGAAGGTCGAAGCCCAGAAGAAGACGAAGCGACCGGACCGGAGCAATCCGCTCGGTCGGGTCCTGGCCGTGGCCGAGGACAATCCCGACGTGGATCGCGAACAGCTCGAGTTGATGCTCGATGAAGCGGTCCTGCGCGAGACCTCCAAGCTCGAGAGCTTGATCTGGCTCGTCCGGATCGTCTCGGTCGTGGCGCCGTTGATGGGTCTTCTGGGAACCGTGACCGGCATGATCAAGACGTTCCAGTCGATCACGCTCTTCGGTGCGGGTGATCCTCGAATGATGGCAGGCGGCATCTCGGAGGCCCTGGTCACGACGATGCTCGGCCTCGTGACGGCGATTCCGCTGGTACTGCTGCACGCGGCGCTTGCCAACAATGCGAAGAAGATCGTCGATACCCTCGACGAGCAGAGCGCGGGATTGATCGCGCAGCAGGAATAGTCGAAGCTCATGAGTCAGATGATTCTTGAAGTCCAGGCGTTTCTGGAAACCGGTGGCGGGGTCCTCGTCTTCATCGGCATCGTGACGGTGGTGATGTGGACCCTGATGCTGGAGCGCTTCTACTACTTCTACCGGATCTTTCCGTCACAGGCGGAAGCGGTCAAACGGAAGTGGGACGCGCGCTCGGATCATTCGTCATGGGAAGCGCATCAGATCCGGAGACTGATGGTCTCCGAATTGCGGATGCAGCTCGAGCAGGGGCTTCCCTATATCCGGGTCCTGGTGGCGCTCTGTCCGCTTCTCGGATTGATGGGGACCGTGACCGGCATGATCGAGGTCTTCGATGTCATGGCGGTGGCCGGGAGCGGGAACGCGAAGGCGATGGCGGGTGGCGTCTCGAAGGCGACGATCCCGACGATGGCGGGGATGGTCGCGGCACTTTCCGGTCTGATCCTGTCCGCGCGACTCGAGAATTTCGCTGCCGACGAGGGTGAACATCTGGCCGATCGGCTCGAGATCGAGCATGGAGGGGATGAATCATGAGGCGCCGTAGATCGGGTCGGCTCGATGACGAGGCCGAAGTCGACCTGACGCCGATGCTCGATGTGGTCTTCATCATGCTGATCTTCTTCATCGTGACGGCGTCGTTCATCAAGGAGGTCGGCCTGGATCTCAATCGTCCCGAAGGCGGATCGACGAAGACCGTCATGGACAACGAGAACATCTTCGTCCAGATCTCGAATGACGGGCTGATCTTCGTCGATCGGCGGGTGACCGATATCCGAGCCGTACGTGCGAATATCGAGCGACTGCATGCGGAACGGCCCAATGGCGCCGTCGTGATCGCCGCCGGCGAGGCGTCCTTCAACGGGCTGCTCGTCGAGGTCATGGATCAGGCGCGGCTGGCCGGCGTGACCAACATCTCGCTCGCGGCGGAGGTGAACTAGCCATGGGTGCGGTCCGGTTTCTCGTCGCATTCGTCCTGGCCTCGTTCGTGACCTTCGGCCTCTTCTACGCGATGCAGGGCATGATCGGGGTCGAGGGCGAACTCGACGAGAGCGCGAAGCCGAAGGTCGTGGACTTCGTCCGGGTCCAACGTTCCGAAGAGGTCAAGAAGAAGGACCGCGAGCCGCCCAAGAAGAAGCAGATCGACGACGAACCTCCGCCTCCGGATTTCACCCTCGATCAGACCACGGATCTTTCCGCAGGCGGGATCGGGATCTCGGCGGGCGTCGAGAATGCGATGAGCCTGGATACGGGCGGAGGGTTCTCGATGGCCTCGGCCGATGGGGACGCCGTGCCGATGGTGCGGGTGCCACCCCAGTATCCCGAACGCGCGGCGCAGCGAGGGATCGAAGGCCGCGTACTCGTCGAGTTCACGATCAGCAAATCCGGTTCGGTGAAGGACGCCAAGGTCATCGCCTACGAACCGAGCAAGATCTTCAACAAGGCGGCTCTCAAGGCCGTGTCGCAATGGAAATACAACCCGAAGATCGAGAATGGGAAACCCGTCGAACAGAAGGGCATTCGTACGGCGGTCATGTTCCGACTCGGAAACGAGAATTCCTGATGCTCGCAGGACCGGAGATGGCGAGGCCCGACCGTTCGAGCAAGGGAGCCATGGGGCGACGAAACCTGCTTGCAGGATCTTTCGGGCAAGGTCTGAGATGGCT